>CADBMP010000245.1 GCA_902795775.1 uncultured Lachnospiraceae bacterium
GAAGATTACCGGTTTTTCTGCTTTCCGCATGATTTCCAGTGCTTTTTCAATGGCGGCTTCGTCAATTTTTTCTGTGGAACGTGGTATAATTTTCGGAATTTCTTTCACGTATTCTGCTTTATCTGAAGTTGCATTTTTTGCAATATCTACAAGCACAGGTCCTGGTCTTCCTTTTCTGGCAATCTCAAAGGCACGCCTAAGCGTTGGAGCCAGACTTTCCACGTCCTTGACTAAAAAGCTGTATTTTGTGATGGGCATGGTCACACCTGCGATATCCGTTTCCTGGAAGGAATCTTTACCAAGAAGCGAAAGCCCGACGTTACAGGTAATCGCTACCATTGGCACCGAATCCATATAAGCGGTGGCAATTCCTGTCACTAAGTTGGTGGCGCCCGGTCCGCTTGTTGCGAAACAGACCCCGACCTTTCCTGTTGCCCTCGCATAGCCGTCTGCTGCGTGTGCCGCCCCCTGCTCGTGCGAGGTCAGGATATGCGTGATTTCATCCTGATGGCGGTAAAGCTCATCATAGATATTAAGAATCGCACCGCCCGGATAACCAAACACCGTATCCACGCCCTGCTCTTTCAAGCATTCAATTACAATTTCTGAACCTGTCAGCTGCATCTTTTTCACCTCTAATTCTAAACTGCTTATATTGAGGTTTTTAATTAGCCGGTCTTATGATAGCTGCCTGAAATCTTTCATATATGGATTTTGGGCAGATATCCTTTCGTCCGGATGATTAAAAACCGATATATTGGAAAGCACAAAGCTACCCTTATGCTTTCTTTTTTAATTTTTGAACCTTAGTTTCCTATTATAAATAAAGTTTTCCCTGTTGTAAAGCCCTGAATGAAATATTTTGTGCATAAAAAGTTTCCACACTATTTTTTTCGTGTGGAAGCTTATTTTCGACTTATTTACCAAATAGATTACTGTGTATATCATCAAGCAGTTTGATATCTCGATGACGTTTCATGGAACGTTTAGTTTCACATTGTGATTTTATCCTTTTTGTCTGTTTGCCGGCAGACCACCGTACTGTACCTTGGGAGCTTCTGTCGGTAAAAAAAGCACCTCAGATTTCTCCAAGATGCTCGCTTCAACTAAAGTTGCTTTAGCTGCTTATCTTTTATTTTCTTCAGAACTGTCAATCTGCCACAAATTACACCTGCAGAATCGCACCCTTATCCGCAGAAGTCACCATCTTCGCATATCTTGCCAGATACCCGGTCTTTACCTTTGGCTCTTTTGGCACAAAGCTTTCCCTTCTTTTTGCAAGCTCCTCGTCAGAAACCTTGACATTGATGGTATTGGCAGGAATGTCAATCGCAATGATGTCTCCTTCTTCAATCAGCCCAATCGGGCCGCCTGCTGCCGCCTCCGGGGAAACATGTCCGATGGATGCGCCTCTGGAGGCACCGGAAAATCTTCCATCCGTAATCAGTGCCACACTGGAGCCAAGTCCCATTCCGGCAATAGCTGACGTAGGATTTAACATCTCCCTCATACCAGGACCTCCCTTTGGTCCTTCATAGCGGATTACCACCACATCTCCTTCCACGATTTTCCCGCCGCGAATGGCAGCAATCGCATCATCCTCGCAGTCAAATACCCTTGCCGGACCCTCATGCACGAGCATCTCCTCCACGACTGCAGAACGCTTTACCACGCAACTGTCCGGTGCGATGTTCCCGCGAAGTACCGCAATGCCACCCTTTTCACTGTATGGATTGTCGATCGGGCGGATGATTTCAGGGTTTCTGTTCTTAGCATCTTTGATATTTTCTGCAACGGTCTTTCCTGTGGCCGTAATGATATCTGTATTTAAAAGTCCCTTTTTATCTAACTCCTTCATGACTGCATATATTCCGCCGGCCTCGTCAAGCTCCTCCATGTAATGATGGCCTGCCGGTGCCAGATGGCATAAATTCGGAGTCTTTTCACTGATTTCATTTGCAATGTCAAGATTTAATTCTACGCCTGCCTCATGTGCGATTGCCGGAATATGGAGCATGGTATTTGTGGAGCAGCCAAGTGCCATATCTACGGTAAGCGCATTCATAAATGCTTTTTCCGTCAGGATATCCCTTGGACGGATGTTCTTTTCTAAAAGCTCCATGACCTTCATTCCGGCATGCTTTGCCAGCTTGATCCTCTTGGAATATACAGCCGGAATCGTGCCATTTCCCTTTAATCCCATGCCGATCGCCTCTGTTAGACAGTTCATGCTGTTCGCTGTATACATCCCGGAGCAGGAGCCGCAGGTCGGACAGGCATTGCATACATAATCCTCTACCCCTGCTTCATCCATCTTTCCTGCTGCATGTGCGCCCACTGCCTCGAACATGGAGGAAAGAGAGGTCTTCTGTCCGTTCACATGACCGGCAAGCATCGGACCACCGCTGACAAATACGGTCGGTACATTGATTCTTGCAGCCGCCATTAAAAGGCCCGGTACGTTCTTATCACAGTTCGGCACCATCACGAGAGCATCGAACTGATGTGCAAGAGCCATGCATTCTGTTGAATCTGCGATCAGATCCCTTGTGACCAGAGAATATTTCATGCCAATGTGTCCCATGGCGATTCCGTCGCATACAGCGATTGCCGGAAAGACGATGGGCGTTCCGCCGGCCATGGAAACCCCTGTCTTTACTGCCTCCACGATTTTGTCAATATTCATATGTCCCGGCACGATCTCGTTATAGGAGCTGACGATTCCCACCAGTGGTCTTTCAAGCTCCTCCTCGGTAAGTCCGAGAGCATTAAATAATGACCTCTGCGGTGCTGTTTCGATTCCTTTTTTTACGGTATCACTTTTCATAATCTTTTCCTTCCTTTCTATTCCTAATTTCTGTAACTGTTTTTTATTTCTTACTCTATCCCTTTCTCTACAGAAGTTTCAATACCTGAATTATCAATTTCTTCCAGACTTGGTGCATCTGAATTTCCATGAAAAAACAGCATTGCAAATATTCCCCTATTTCAGATCCTCTCACAGATTAAATCTCCCATTTTCTCTGTCCCGACCTGTGTTTTGCCCTCATCCATGATATCCACGGTGCGGTATCCATCTTTTAATACCTGCTTTACTGCTGCCTCTATAGCATCTGCCTCTTTCTCCAAATCAAAGGAATACCGAAGCATCATTGCAGCAGAAAGAATTGTGGCAATCGGGTTCGCTAAGTCCTTTCCGGCAATGTCCGGTGCGGAACCATGGCTTGGCTCATAAAGCCCAAGTTTCGTGGCACCTAAGCTTGCAGAAGAAAGCATCCCGATAGAGCCTGTCACCATGCTCGCCTCATCGGATAAAATATCACCAAACATATTTTCTGTTAAAATTACATCGAACTGCTTTGGATCTTTTACAAGCTGCATGGCACAGTTATCCACGAGCATATGGCCAAGCTCCACTTCCGGATAATCTTTTGCCACTTCTTCCACGACCTGTCTCCAAAGCCTTGAAGAATCTAACACATTTGCCTTATCCACGCTGCAGACCTTTTTCCTGCGTTTCATGGCCACATCAAAGCCCCATTTGGCAATGCGCCTGATTTCATTTTCATCATAGGTCAATGTATCGATTGCTTTTTTTATGCCGTTTTCCTCGACCGTCTTTCTTTCCCCAAAGTAAAGTCCGCCGGTCAACTCCCGCATCACTACAAAATCAAAGCCTCCCTCGGTAAGCTCCGGCTTTAACGGGCACGCTCCGGAAAGCTCATCAAACAGCACTGCAGGACGGATATTTGCATAAAGCTCTAATCCCTTTCTGATTTTTAACAGCCCTGCCTCCGGCCTTTTTTCCGGCTCGATTTTATACCAGTTCGACTGTCCCACATTTCCGCCAACTGCGCCCAAAAGCACAGAATCACAGGCTTTCGCTTTCTCCAATGTTTCATCTGTTAAGGAGGTCCCGTAAGCATCAATCGAACATCCCCCCATCAAAAGATCTTCATACGTAAATGTGTGGCCATACTTTTCTCCAATTTTTGCCAATACCTTTCTTGCTTCCCTGACAATTTCAGGACCAATTCCATCTCCACCAATAGATGCTATTTTAAATTCCATTTTTTTACCTCCTGTTTTATCTGCTTTTTTATATGAAATAATTTCCTTGAACGGGGTCAGTGCTGTCTTCTGTTTACCATGATGACACAAAGCACAATCATCCCGATTGCAAGGACTACGGTAACTCCGATTCCGATTTTATTTTCTATTGGAACCTCTTTTATGACTTCTTCAGCCTCTGCGGTTACGGTCTGCACTGATGCCGCTGCTGGATTTTCTGCGACAGCCTCTGGTGTCGGTGTGATTTCCGGCGTCGGTGTCGGAACCGGTGTCGGCGTTGGGGGCTGTTCCCCTTTGTTATATACAAAGCCCTTTACATCAAAACTGATTTTTATTTCATTTTGTGTGCTGGTTGGCACAGAGCTTCTGGCGAATGCATTTCTCACCCTGTCATCATTGGTATCAATCAGCAGAAGGACACAGTAATGATTTCCATGTTCTCCTTCATCAAGGACTGCTTTCTCGTAGGTCCTTATAAGCCGTCCGTTCATGCTGATGGTCACATTCCGGAATTTGATTTTTTTTGTATAAGGAATATCTGTTGCTACATAGAGTTTCCGAAAGCTCCGGTTCTGGTTGAAATTTGCATTTGTCACAGAAACTTCATACGTTCCATTTCCTTTGATGACGGTATCCTTAAAGGTTCCTTCTAAAATCCGGTATCCTACCGTACCGCTCTTTCCAATGATGAGCTGGTTCCTGTCTGCCCGGTTTTTGTATTTTTTTTCAAAATAGGCATCCCGGTGTACGCTGTCTTTGTAATCTGTTTCCACACCAAAGGCGGCATGATATTTACCGGCCGTATCCAATTTTTTTGCTTCTGGATTTCCGCCGGAAAAAAGCAGCCCGGAAATCAGTGCGATTCCTAAAAATCCAATGATTCGTTTCATATTCCTATCTTCCTTTCTTTCATGTCCCGCTTGCGAGACCAGTTTTAATCGTCATAATGTCCCCATCCTGATACAGTCCTAACCCTCCCCGATATTATGTTCTGTACCTTCCCCGTTGGATACCTTCGTCAATAAAATCCATTTAATTCCTGCCAGTGGAGCCAAACCCGCCCCGGTCTTTTCCGTCCAGATGCTCCACTTCATCAAATACGATTTTGGGCTGGTTTTCCATAATGCGGAACTGGCAGATTCTGTCATTTACATGGATTAC
>CADBMP010000246.1 GCA_902795775.1 uncultured Lachnospiraceae bacterium
CATGGAAGCTGCCGTTTCCTGCATGGAGCTGCTCATTCCTTCTATGGTTCCTGAAATTTCACCGGAAAATTTTTCTGTTTCATTTATATCCTTCGCTATTTTTTTTGAAATACGCTGTACCTCTTTTGAATTGCTGGAAATGGTTTTCATAATATTTCTCATATAAGAAAGCAGACCATTTACATTTCCGGCAATGGTTTCAATCTCATCTCCGGTATGGATTTCAATTTTCTTTGTCAAATCCCCATTTCCTAACGTCAATTCAATCACTTTATCATTCAGTCTTGAAAAATTCATACGCAAAATTCTGCCCAGAATAAATATAATGACCAGACCAATCACCAGAATAGCAGAACAAATACTTAAAATAATTTTTTCAATATTCCATGTCATCCTGCTGATTTCAGATGCGCTCAAATCCACGCCGACAAGCCCTACGACCTCGTTTCCTTTGTAAATCGGGCTATACGCAGTCAGGTGTTCCCCCCATTCATCTTTCGTGATTTCATCTGATACGGCAGACTTTCCTGTAAATGCTTCTTTTTCCGCGGCCTCCTCGTCAAAATCCTCTCCCATGTCTGCAGGATCTTCCGGGTCAGAATCTACCACATATTCTGCTCCGCCTCCCTCACGCTGCCGGATAGAATACACATATTCCACACCGCCATTTTCAAGGAAAATGGTGAGTTTATCATGAACCAGCTTATATTCTTCACTATCTGCACCGTTTTTCCTAAGCGAATCAAACACTTCGCCATCAATAGAATTTGCAGCACAGCCTGCCAAGTTCATTGCATTTGTTTTTATTTCATGTTTCATGGTCTTCTTCATATATTTATAAATGCTGAATCCCAATATCAGGTCTGATACAATCAAAAGTATCATGACAATAATGAAAACCTTTGTTGCAATTCCCAATCGTCTGTTTTTCATTTTTATTCCCCCTGATTCTGTCATAAACCATAATAACAGAACAATTTATAAACGCGAAGCGTTTTTTTTCGTATTATTCTGCCAAGAAGCATTTGTATCTGATTTTATGTGTTTATCTATCATTCTTTTAAATCTTCTGGGAAAATATGCTTTCCATCGCTCCAGATGTGCTCTAAATCATAGAACAGGCGGTCCTCCCTGTCAAACACATGTACCACCACATCTCCAAAATCAAGAAGAACCCAGCTGCTGTTTCTGTTTCCTTCGGTTCGTTTGACCGGAAATCCCGCTTTATACATCTTTTCCGAAACATTGTCCATAAGTGCCTGCACCTGAGGCGTATTATTTCCATGAGCAATCAAAAAATAATCTGCCACCACAGATATTTCAGAAATCTGTATGATTCTGATATCCTCGCCCTTTTTTTCATCCAGGGCCTGATAAGCGATATACGCCATTTTTTTTGATTCTGTCATATTGTCTTCTCCTCTCTGTTTATGGTTTTTATTCCATAAAAATCCCCCATGCCAAAAGCACTTGTTGCTGAAACACCTTTTTAGAAATTGCGCAACAAACTCTGTTTGTTTACGATTCTCTAAAACAGGATAAATTCTCTATGCTTTCAAAGCTGGTTCTGTGCTAAATCCTTATAAAACCGGTATGCATCCCTTGTATAAGAATCAATCGCATCCTGACGGTCCTGCTCCAGTTCATTCAGATAAGATAATGTATTATCTAAAATCAGAAACATGGTCCTGTTCAGATCCATAAACGCCATTTTTCTGATTTCTGTCATATGGGGAAGTTCTCTTCTTCCCGGCTCAATGTAATCTGCAATATAAATAATTTTTTCCAGATTGCTCATACTGGGTTTTCCAGTGGTATGCCAGCGGATTGCTGAAAGTACCTGTTCATCTGTAATCCCATATATTTTTTTGGCATAAAAGGAGCCCAGCTTTGCATGGAGAAGGGAGGGTTTTGCAATCTCGGTTTTGCTGCATTTGATATTATTTTTTTTGCATTCCATAAGCAGCTGTGCATCCGACATATTTTTTGCACAGTCATGCAGGATTCCCGCATAGCCTGCTTTTTCTAAATCCACTCCAAAACGCATAGCCATGCTCTGTGCCGTAAAACGTACCCCGACAGAATGGATAAAACGTCTTCTTTTTAGTACTTTTTTCACTTCTTCCTGCAATTCATCAATCGTTTTCAAGTTTTTCTCCTTTTGCATTCATTCTGCTTCATTCACAGTAACTGTTCTTCCCTATAATTTTCTTTCATTTCAGGAACTTCCTGCCACAAAGCCTCTGGCAGATATTCTTCCACCGACTCTCCATTTACAATTTTTTCCCGAAGCATACTGGAGCTTACCGCCATTTCCTGCATCTGTAACACCTCAATGCTTCCTCCATAGCGTTCGATAAGATATGATGCCTGTTCCTTCATTTTTTTCATTGAAATCCCATTCCTGCAAAAGC
>CADBMP010000247.1 GCA_902795775.1 uncultured Lachnospiraceae bacterium
GACTTATGATATCTGCCTAAAATCTTGCATATATGGATTTTTGGCAGATATCATTTAGTCCAGATTATTAAAAAACGATATACTAGAGAGCGGATTCAGTAAATAGAGCACGAAGCCTATCGTGAAATACACGATTTTTAATGGTTTCGTGCCGCTGCAGGTCACACGCGTGTGTGAAATGTAACGAATCTTCAGGTGGTGTGACGCTTTGTGGAAAAGCGGTGCGTCATGGCCGGTACGACGTTTATGGTGGATAATTGCGGCATGGGAAAGTGATGCGGCATAGTGATTTGATAAGAGGTGAGAAAAGGAGGCGGCAGCCAGTATGAAAAAATGGAGAATTTTTTTTACAGCCTGTCTGGTGATGCTTGGAATATGCCTGTCAGTGATTTCCTTTCGGCAGGTTTCCAAGGCATCTGCGGTATCAGCGAACGGCAGGCTTTCCGTAAAGGGAACAAAGCTTGTGAATGAAAAAGGGAAAACGTTTGTCATAAAAGGAGTTTCCACGCATGGGCTTTCCTGGTATCCGCAGTATGTGAACAAAAAATCGTTCCAGACATTGAAAAAGAAAGGGGTAAATACTATCCGTCTGGCGATGTATACGGAGGATTATAACGGTTATTGTACCGGCGGTGCGGAAAATCAGAAGACCTTGAAGAAGCTTGTGGCAAAGGGCGTGAAGCTGGCTTCGGGACTTGGAATGTACGCCATCATTGACTGGCATATTTTAAATGATGGGAACCCCATGAACCATCAGGCAGAGGCGAAGAAGTTTTTTAAGGAAATGGCAAAGAAATACCGTTCCAAAAAGAACGTACTGTATGAAATCTGCAATGAGCCGAACGGTGCCGGGAACTGGAACAATATTACGGCGTATGCAAAAGCTGTGATAAAGACCATCCGCAGCGTGGATAAAAAGGCAGTCATCATTGTCGGGACGCCTACGTGGAGCCAGGATGTGGATGTGGCGGCACAGAATCCGTTAAAAGGGAAGAACATCATGTATGCGCTGCATTTTTATGCGGCAACGCATGGACAGTATCTGAGGGATAAATATGAAACGGCATTGAAGCAGGGGCTTCCGGTGCTGGTGACAGAATTTGGCATCTCTGATGCTTATGGAAACGGAAATTTAAGCAAGTCAGAGGGAGATGCCTGGATGAAGCTTTTAAATAAGAACAAGACAGGGCGTGTCTGCTGGAATCTTTCTAACAAAGCAGAATCAAGTGCCCTTTTGAATCCCTCATGCAAGAAAACGGGCGGATGGAAGTCGGAAGATTATTCGGAACAGGCAAAATGGCTTTGGAAGTGGTATAAGAAATAGGGACTATCTTTCATTGCGCAACCTGTCTGAAAATGGTATAATATTTCTAAGTACGATTTGTGGCAGCAAAAGCCTTTCGTGAGCAAGAAAATAAAGAGAATGAAGCGGGTGGGCCGCTTTGGAATGGAGGAGCAGTATGAAACAGGAGGATGAACGCAAGGGTCTTTTGGGGCGGACGATGAAAAAAAGGGAAGCCGGAGAAGGATGGAAATTTTTGGTAAGTGTGCTTTGTACAGCACTGGTGGCAGTAGAATGCCTGATGGGCGTCAGCATGTCCTGGGGGCAGAAAAATTATCTGGCACAGGCAGAAGGAGAAGTCGTCTCTGGTGGAAGCGGTACGGGCAGCAGCTCTAGTGAAGGTGGAACTACAACGACCACGGTTACATTAAAACAGTGGGATTTGGTGAAGTTTGGAAACTATGTACAAGCAGAAGATCATGAGGGGATGGGTATTTCAATGGAAGCAACTTCGCAGCCTGTGGAATGGAGGGTGCTTTCTGTGGATAATGATAACAAGACAGCAACTCTTTTGTCAGAGAAGATTCTGGATTATCAAAGATATAATGCAGCTGTAACAGAAACAGATAGTGGAACAGATACAGCTGTTCCAAAGGAAGTAGCATGGAAGGACAGTGAAATCCGTGCATGGCTGAATGGGACAGAAACAGATAGTTTTGTTAAAACAGCGTTTAAGGCAGAGGAACAGGGAGTGTTAAAAGAGTTCGTTACTTTTCCGAAGGATGCGAGTGGTGTTTCTTCGGAAGATGTAAAAGATAAGGTTTATCTCCTTTCTGCTGACGAGTTAAAGGATGATACAAGTACAGAAACAAATGCTTATGGATTGGGTGAGAAGAACAAGAGACGGGCAGAGAATACAGCCTATGCGTTAAAGAAAAAAAATCCAGGGACAGAGGCTGTGGAGGATGCATGGATGCTGCGTACGCAGGGAGAGGCTGATGCAGATAACGGTAAAAAGCAGATAAAGTGTGTGTCTGCAGAAGGTGGTATCAAGGAAGCACTGTATGATAAGCTTATGGGAATCCGTCCTGTAATATGTCTGGACCTTACGAAGGTAACAGTGGATGCAGAAAAGAACGTAACCCCTGCGCCGACGGCAACACCAACCCCTACGCCGACAGCAACACCAACCCCTACGCCGACAGCAACACCAAC
>CADBMP010000248.1 GCA_902795775.1 uncultured Lachnospiraceae bacterium
ATTTTGAGACGGAGGAAAAATGTTTCCGGTCGGTTGCAGATGGGAGCGTGGATTGTGTATTTATTAGTAACTACCGCCTGCCGCTGACAGAGAAGCTTCGTGAAAGCTGCAGGCTTTCAACCTTGCCAACAGGAAAGGCGATTAATTTTTCTTTTGTGGTAGGACGGGAGGGTACGACTCTTTATTCCATTTTGGAAAAAACGGTCAATCTGGTCTTTTCAGCATCCATTGATGCGGCACTTGCCGCCTATTCTTATCCGGACAGAGGACTGACCATCCGTGAATTCCTTAAGGAACACATGATGGTGATACTGATGATGATTTTGGCGACTGTTCTGATTCTGGTGCGTTATTTTGTCTTACGTGCCAGAAGGATGAAGCAGGAGCTGGAGGAGAAAATCGAACTTCAGAACAGGCTGCTTGACCAGGAGAGAAAACGGCATCGTGCAGATGCCATGATTACAGCACTGGCAGCAGATTACCGCGGGGTATATTATTATGATATTGACCGGGACGAGGCGGTATGCTATCGTTCGGACAAGAGTTTTCCAAGCAAAATCAGCGAAGGAGACAGTTTTTCATTTCAGGAAAAGGCGGCTTATTATGCCGAAAAGTTTATTTCGGAGAAAGACAGGCAGGATTTTCTGGAGTTTATCAAACCGGAGTATATTTTAAAGAAGTTATCAGAGAAAAATATGTTTTCCTGCCGGTATATTGCCATGCGTAACAACCAGGAACGGTATGAAATGATCAGTATTGCAAATATGGTTCTGGACGGTGCGGATGAGAGAGGGAAAAATGTAGTCTGTATCGGATTTGCGGATGTGGATATGCAGACCAGGGAGGAAATGGAGAAGAGCCATACCCTGTCTCTGGCACTGTACCGTGCGAATGAAGCCAGCATTGCAAAGACCACATTCTTAAATTCCATGAGCCATGAAATCCGTACTCCATTACATGCAATTATCGGGTTTAACCGGATTGCCCTTATGGATACCGGAATTTCTGACCGTGTCAGGGGATATTTAGAGAAAATCAGGGAGAGTGCCGAGCATCTGATTGGGCTTCTCAGTGGAATCTTAGATATGAGCAGGATTGAGAGCGACCGAATGATACTGATGGAGGAGGAGTTTTCACTTCGTGAGATGATTGAAAGTGTGAACATTCTGGCGCGTGAGCAGTGTCAGACGAAAGGTCTTTCCTATGACTGCAGCATTCTCGGATATATAGATGAAATCTATGTCGGGGATGGTGCAAAGCTTAAACAGGTGCTTGTAAATATTTTGGATAATGCAGTGAAATATACTTCGGAGAGGGGAATTGTTTCCCTGCTTGTTGAAATACTGAACCGTTTTGAGGATAAGGTCACGCTGCGTTTTGCTGTAAAGGATACAGGGATTGGCATGGATGAGTCTTTTCTTCCGAGAGTATTTGATGCTTTTTCAAGGGAAGATGAAAGCATTTCCAATAAATATGGCAGCACCGGGCTTGGAATGGCAATCACAAAAAATATTGTGGAGATGATGAATGGAAAAATTGAGGTGGAGAGTAAAAAAGGAGCAGGCTCCACGTTCTTTGTAACTGTCACGCTCAAGGTGGCAGGGAGGACGGAAAAGAGAAATATGAAAGAACTCGCTCCGGAGGAGATGCGTGTCCTGGTGATTCATAATGCCATGGAAGACTGCGTCCAGACCAGAAAGATTTTTGAGGGAGCCGGTATTTCTGCTGACATCTGCACAGGCGGGACAGAGGCATATTCGCTTTTGAATCAGGCCACATTAAAACTTCAGCCTTATCATCTGATTCTGGTGGACCGCAATCTTCCGGAGGATGGAATCGGGGTGATTAAGGAGATACGTGAAAGGTATGATGCTTCCTTTGCTGTGATATTATTGATGGCGGATGATTGGGAGGATATTCTGGAGAAAGCCATGGATGCAGGTGTTGACAGCTTTGTGTTCAAGCCTCTTTTTGTAACAGATGCCTTAAAGGAGTTCCAGAGGATCCTTAAGGACAGGAAGAAGGAGGACGTTCAGGAGAAAAAGGCAGACCTGACCGGAAAGAAGATTCTTCTGGTGGAGGATATGGTCATCAATGCCGAAGTCATGAAAGAGCTGCTGGAAATGCGTGACATGGTGGTAGAACATGCAGAGAATGGACAAATTGCAGTTGATATGTTCCGGGAGAGCAAGGTGGGAGAATATGCAGCCGTTCTGATGGATATCCGGATGCCTGTGATGGATGGACTGACTGCAGCGGAGCAGATACGTAAGATGGAACGTCCGGATGCCGGAATGGTTCCTATTATTGCAATGACGGCAAATGCCTTTGATGAGGATATCCAGCGTTCCATGCAGGCAGGCATGAATGCGCATCTGAATAAACCAGTCGATATCGACCTGGTATTTGAAACACTGGAAAGGCTGATTAAGGAAGATATCGAATATTGAACAGAAACGACTGATTACGGATATGGAGCTTTTTAAAGAAGACAGGACAATCAGAATCATTACAAAAAGGTGCCGGAGCTGTGGCATCTTTTTGTGCATTTTGTATAAAAAAATGACTTTTTTTTAGAAATAATTACCTATTGCATCTGATGGGAAAAATTGCTATGATAACAAAAAGAACAACCGGTTGCGCAGTGTGAAGGGAGGAAAAATTCTGATGGAAATGATAAGCAGGGTATTGGAGAAATTTAAGGAGCTTTTTGGAGACGAAGGAGAAATCCGTAGTTATTTTGCACCAGGGCGTGTCAATCTGATTGGGGAGCATACGGATTATAATGGTGGTCATGTTTTTCCATGTGCTTTGGATATGGGGCATTATGCTGTGGCAAGAAAAAGAGCGGACAAAAAGGTACGCTTGTTCAATATGAATTATGAAGATAACGGAATACAGGAGCATGAAATTACCGGGCTTTCCCCAAATGATAACGGGCTCTGGTATGATTACCAGCTTGGTGTTTTATGGGCACTGGAGCAGAAGGGATATTCCCTGGATGCAGGATACGACATGGTCATGTGGGGGGATATGCCTGCAGGTTCCGGACTCTCTGCATCTGCTTCCATTGAGTTAGTGGCGGCTGTTATTGCAAAGGATCTTTTCGGGCTTGATATTTCCATGCCGGAGTGCGCCCTGGTCGGCCAGTATTCGGAGAATCATTACAATGGCATGAATTGTGGAATCATGGACCAGTTCGCTTCTGCAATGGGAAAAGCAGACCATGCCATTTTTCTGGATACAGCAGCACTGGATTATGAATATGTGCCGTTAAACATGGAAAAGAAAAAAATAGTGATTACGAACAGCATGGTAAAGCACCAGCTGGCTGGAAGCGCATACAATGACAGGCGCAGGGAGAGCGAGGAGGCACTGGAAGATTTACAGAAGGTCGTAAAGATTGATGCCCTGGGAGATTTGGATGATGCAGGCTTTCAAAAATATCAGGACGCAATTAAAAGTGAGGTCTGCAGAAAAAGGGCGCATCATGCCGTTTATGAAAATTTAAGAACCATGGAGGCGGTGAAGGCGTTAAAGAGCGGAAATATCAAGGCTTTTGGAAAATTGATGAATGAGTCACATGTTTCTTTGCGGGATGATTATGAAGTCTCCTGTGATGAGCTGGATATTTTAGCCAGCGAGGCATGGAAGCTTCCGTATGTTATTGGTTCCAGAATGACCGGAGGCGGTTTTGGCGGCTGTACGGTCAGCATTGTGGAGGAGGACCATGTGGATGAGTTCAAGAAGACAATAGGGGAGATTTATCAGAAAAAGACAGGAAACGAAGCTAAATTTTATATTGCAGATGCAGCAGACGGGGCAAGACGGCTGCTGTAAGCAGGTCATATGGTGCATCACTTTTTTTCATAAAATATCTGCCCAAAATCCTTCTTAAATGGATTTTGGGCAGATATTATTTTGTATACATGAACAAAGACGATTATTTTCAGGGATATACCGCACACTTTCCGTGCGATCCGTACAGCACCAAACCGCTGTTTTTGCAGGGGTTATTTTGTACTGTCCGGCAGTTCCAGCTCCTGCGTGGTATGGGTTGCCAGATTCATTGCATAGACCTTGCTCTGGTCATATTCTTCATAAAAAAGATAATTCTTTGTCAGATGCAGATAGTTGAAATCCCCGGAAACGATTGGCGTCATGGAAAGCGTGCTGAGGTTCAGCTCGTAAATACCGTTGTTCTTTCCGTTGTCCACCTGGCAGTAAAGCACATCTTCATTTGGACTGACATTGTAGGTGGCAATATGTTCTTTGACCAGGGTTTCCGGCATGCCGCCATCAATGGAAATCCGCTTGAGCTGGTAGTCATGCTCCATATCTAAAAAGTAGAGGTAATTTCCCTGCTTGGAAAGACTGATACAGTTTCCTTCGTAAAGGAGGGAGCTGCTGCCGCCATTTATGCTGAGGGTATGGATGTTGTGGTCATTTTTTACGCCGGTGTAGTAAATGAGGTTGTCATCTACAGCGCCCGGAGCACAGCCTTCCTCTAACAGCTTTTTGTCTTCGGAACCGTCAATTTTGGCAGCATAAAGCTGAAGCCCCATTTTCTGGTCGTAATGCTGGTAATATACGTAATTTCCATACAGGCATGCCGTCTGTGTCGGATCATCGTATAAAAGGGACATGCTTCCGGAGTCTCTCTTTAAACGGTAAAGGCCTGTGCTGTTAAAAGAGAAGATGGCATCCGAATCGATTTTCTTTTTATCATTTCTTTTTGTATAAAACAGGTATTTTCCTGCCCCGTTTAAGTAGCTGACGTTATCTGTAATGACGCGCTTCATGTGCTTCAGCTCATTGTTCATGGAATAAAGCACCCCGCCATCCTTTGGATTGGAAAAGTAAATCTTGTCATCTACCTCACAGAACAGACCGCCGTTTAGAAGATTACAGCTCGTATTTCCTTTTATGTGGTCGTCGCTGTACAGTGGAACGCCATCCATCATGCGAAAAATCACAAGTGCTGCCAGAGCAAGGACAATGATTGTTGTTGCAATAATGACATTTCTTTTTTTCATGTTAAGACCTCCTTTTTCGGTGTTATTTTCATTATATAGTTTTTAAAAAAATAATGCAAGTTAGAGTAGAATGTATTATAATATTATTAAAAAAGATATATCAGTAAACTGAAAATGTAAAAAGGCAGGGAGGGCGGAGTATGTTAAAATTGGCACCGGTGTTTTCGGATCATATGGTTCTGCAAAGAGAAAAGGAAATCGTGATTTGGGGAGAGACAGATGCAGAGCGGGTGGTAGTTTCTCTTTCAAAGCATGAGGTAACGGCAAATGTGAAGGATGGAAGGTTTCAGGTGGTATTGCCGCCCATGGGGGCCGGGGGACCATTTACCTTGTCGGTCAAGACAAAGGAGGACAAGCTAAGCTTTACGGATGTTGTGTTAGGAGAGGTGTGGCTTGCCGGCGGACAGTCCAATATGGAATTAGAGCTTCAGAACAGTTATGAGGGAAGGAAAGAGCTCAGGCGTTCAGAACGGGAGAACATCAGGTATTATCAGGTTCCCAAAGTGGCATATGAATGTGAGGAGTTAAAGGAAGCAGAAAAAAAGAGCGGATGGAAAAGGGCAGGAGAAGAAAACTCAGGAGCATGGTCTGCCGTTGCATATTATTTTGCAAAGGAAGTGTCCAGAAAGCTAGGGGTGACTGTGGGCATCATTGGCTGTAACTGGGGAGGGACTTCCGCTTCCGCATGGGTGGACAGGAAGACGTTAGAGCAGGACAAAAGGATTTCTTCGTACATGGAAGAATATGATAAAATCGTGGAAAACCAGGATTTTGACCAGTATGTACAGGAGCGTGCAGATTACATTGCTTATCAGGCAGAGTTCGACAAAAAGGTTGCAGAATATTATGCAGCGGAAGAAAATCCTACATGGGAGGGGGCATTGGAAAAGTGCGGGGAAAACAGGTATCCGGGACCAATGGGACCATATTCTGAATTTCGTCCCTGTGGTCTGTACGAAGTGATGTTAAAGAAAGTCTGCCCATATACCATCAAGGGATTTTTGTATTATCAGGGTGAGGAAGATGACCATAAGCCGGAAACATATTATGAATTATTTACTGCG
>CADBMP010000249.1 GCA_902795775.1 uncultured Lachnospiraceae bacterium
GGTTCCCTCTATGTGGAGACACAGTCAGCAAAGAGCACGACTGCAACTGAATCGGGATATACTTCAGTAACTGCTGAAGATCTTAAGGTTTCTGAGAAAGAGATTGTGAATGGGACAGATGTTGCGACAGCAGTAAAAGTGAAAGTATACACATTTGCGCCAAGAAGCAGCAAGGCAGTAAAGTTAAATATCAAAAAGCTTGCAAATGCTCCAAAAGTGACTGCAAATTATGTGAAAGGAACGATTGCTCTTCCAAAGGGTGCAACAGCTAAGTTTGTTTCTAGCGATAGTGAAATAAATGCTGCTGCGGAAGCTAATACAACATATGTAACACCTGCAGACAAAACTGGCACGCTTAGTGTATCAACGCAAAATACTGCATGGAAGGAGAATGCGGCAGAAATCAATGCAAGTAAGAAATTTGCGATCGATATCTTTACAACCGGTGTCAAAGATGCAAAGCTTGCTTCAAAGACAGGACGTTATATTTTTGATGCACAGGCAGCAACAACGCTTGGTACGTTAACATATAAATTTACATATGATAAAAAATACATCGGTGTAGTAAAAAATACTGACCCTGATAATAAATATACAATTTATTACACGGATAAGGATAACAAACCAAAAACGGCTACTGTCGGAGTCCAGACAAAGAAGAAAACGAATGATGTGCTGACGGATGTGCCGGGAACTGTAAAGCTTGTAAATATTAAACCAGAAACCGATGTATTTGTTACGCGTGATGGTGTGGCAAAGACAATGACGTGGATTGGAACAAAAGTGAAATGGGAGGCGGCTAGTGGAAAAGGAAATGATGACGCAACGAAGTACACGGTTACAGTTGCTAAGAAAGTTGCAACAGAAACAGATACAGATGTAACTGCAGCGGTAGAATTGATTGGAGCCGGACTTGGGAACATAGGAACATTCAAGGCTGGTGAGACGGTAACTATTGATATGAGTGAGACAACAGATGCTCAGAATAAACTGGATGCTGTTACAATAAAAGTTGATAATGCTGACGGCAACGTAGATATTAAAGATGGGAAAATCAGCTTTAAAGTAAAGGCAGATAAGAACACAAAAATTACTGTTGAGAAAAAGAATTTTACTGTGGAGGTTGCTGCTGCTACGGAAGATGATTCTGATGCCGATGTAAAAGCGGCAGTGACAGCTATACAGGGTAAAGTAAAAGGGAAAACGTATTATAAGGGTGATGAGATAAAGGGCATTACATATGATAAAACAAAAGTTGAATTGGTGTTAACAAATATTACGGAGAGCGCTGGGAAGTATACGTTAACTAGTGCCGCAAAAGGTGTTATAACTGTAAAGAAAGCGGCTGGTTCAACGACGCCGGATGAAACGTTCAATATTACAGTGAGTGGTGATGTTGAGATTTTCACTGATAAAACGAGTGAAACAGCAATGACAACACTTACAGGAATAGCAAAAGGTACAAAAGTTTACATTAAAAAGAAAGAGGAGTATACGATAAAAGTGGACGACACAGAGTGTATATTTGATGACGAAGGATGGTATGAACTGACTGTTGCGGAGAATGTGACGATAACGGCTACGCCGGTGGGGGAATGATGATAGTACCCATGTTGCAGCAAATGGCGTAACATCAAAATTTTATTCATATAAGAATAATTATGAGGATAATATGACTTGAAAATTGATTCGTTTTTAGCTGTACAAAGATGTGCGTTGAATTTGCTGGAAAAACAGAATCTAAAAAACCTGTCATTGCATGATATATAAATGTAATGACAGGTTTTTCTTGTATTTGAATTTATCATTGGATAAGTAAAATGTCTTTTTCAAGAATACAGTTTAGAATCTTTGAGATAATAGGCACACTTGATACTCCTTCTTGATTGTTTAAATGTAATATGTTATAATAAAAAATATAGAGAATTTTGTGAAAATTTAACAAACAGCGGAAAGAATATATGTTATATGTATATTTGTCGGAAGCACAGTAAAGGAGAAGGTGGGATATGTTGAAAAAGATGAATTTAAGGATGAAGATGTTAGGGGGAATTTTACCTGTTGTGGCAATCGCCTTGATTGTAATGACATTTATCAGCATGACATCGAGCAGGGAAGTGATTCTCTTTCAGACAGAAAAAACAGCGGAAGCAAAGTTAGAGGCCAATGTCAATGAAGTGAATGCGGCACTTGGCGTAGTAAGGAGCACGGCGGTCAATATTTCAAATGTAATAGGGACCAGCTATAAGACGGTCAAAATGGATGAGTATAAAAAAATGCTCATAGCCATCATAAAGAGCAATCCATCTGTTCTGGGGAGCGGTATATGGTTTGAAAAAAGGGTATTTGATCCGAATGAGGATTATGTGGGGCCGTATTGGTATAAAGATGGACAGGATATCAAAGAAACTTATGAATACAGTAATGCGGAATATGATTATTTTAATCAGGAATATTATCAAAATGCAAAGGCAATGAAGGAATTGAAAGGGGTGATTACGGATCCTTATTATGACGAAACGTCGGGGCTTATCATGGCGACCTGTTCCGCACCGATTTTTGATCTGGAAACAAATGCGTATATTGGCTGTGTGACGGTAGATATGGAGCTTTCCCAGATTGATGAATTAGTGGCGGGCATTAAGATGGGGGAAACCGGAAAAGCGGTTATGATTACTTCTGAAGGAAGATATATTTATACACAGGATGAAGAAAAAGTCCAGAATGGCACCAGCATTTTTGAGGATGAAAATAAATCTTTGGCAGAAGCGGCAAAGGATGTCATTGAACAAAAGGAGGGCATTACTGCTTTTCAGGAAAACAAGAAAGGATATAGTCTCTTTTTTGAGCCGGTTCCGGAGGTGGACTGGAGATTGATGCTTCGTATGGCGGATTCGGAGATTGAAAAGGATGTCAAGACCCTGGCCGGAAAGATGATTGTAGTCTGTGTTGTTGCACTGGTGGTATGCACCGGAATTATTTGGCTTCTGGTGACTTCCATTGCAAATAATGTGCGTCAGGTGCGCGCTTTTGCAGGTTCTCTGGCAAATGGAGATTTTACCATCAATAAATTGTCGGCAAAGACGCAGGATGAGCTGGGACAGATGAGTGACTCCCTGAATGAGATGTACGAAAGCAACCGGAATGTCATCAGCCAGATTTCCGGGGAATCCGGCCAGATCAATGAATCCAGTGAAAGCCTGAATGAGATGGCAGAGCAGTTAGCGGGCGAGTTTGAAAATATTAAAGAAAATATTGAAGAAGTAAATAATGCAATGATGAATACCAGTGCCGCAACAGAGGAATTAAATGCTTCCATTGTGGAGATCACATCATCCATTGAGAATCTTTCCAAAGAAACGGCGGCCAGCAGCGAGGAAGCGGAAGAAATCAAGGGGCGCGCCATCGAGGTGGAGAACCGCAGTAAAAAGGCATATGATTATGCCATTAACATTGTGGAAGAGCGTGGAGAAGAGCTTGCCGAAGCGAATAAGAGAGCGGAGGTCGTCCGGGAGATTCATGCGTTTGCAGATGAGATTGCGAACATTGCGGAGCAGATCAATCTTCTGTCTTTAAATGCTTCCATAGAGGCGGCACGTGCCGGGGAGCATGGAAGGGGATTTGCGGTCGTGGCTTCTGAAATCAATTCATTGGCAAGTGAAACGGGTGAATCTGTAAACCGGATAAAAAATACAATCGATGCAGTGAATGAAGCATTTGCATGCATGGCAGAAGGTTCAAATGCGCTTTTGGACTTTGTGCGCAAAACCGTCACCCCGGATTATCAGGAGTTTGTGAATGTTGGAAAGCAGTATGAAATGGATGCAAGGGCATTTGGCGAGCAGTCGGATAAGGTTTCCAGACTGACGGAGATGATTCAGTATGCGATTGATGAAATCAGCCGCGCGATTGACGATATTGTGGAATCAACGCAGTCTACTGCGGATAACAGTGGAAGTGTGGCGAATGCGGTTTCCGTTGTTTCGGATGTGGTGGACAATGTGACTGACCTTTCTGCAAAGCAGAATGACATTGCACATGAGCTGAACAGCATTGTAAAGAAATTCCGGTTAGAGTAGGACGGAATTTTTATGGAATGTCAAGTTCATGGTGAGTGGGTTTTGCTGCATCATATATGTTGAATAGCCGGAGAGTGAAAAAACTTTCCGGCATTTTTGTTGCCGCAAGTTTAAATTGTTGATGTTCTCCAGCATCGCATACCATGGTGTGAATCTGGAGAAGCTATCTTTTTGGCCATCGCCAGACAACAGATAACAGGCTGCATCACTGCCAAGGAGACAGTACCGTCCGTGACAATCTGCACACTCCGGTTCCATAATTTTCTGCTTATCTATAATGAACCTCCATTTGGAAAAATATGTATATATCATATCGATTTCAAATATTTATCCAATATAGTCAGTATATTACTTCTGTTACTATGTTTATCTTTGCTTCTTAATTTATCTTCTTCCAGACGGCTTATTGTTTTGTTTTTTCTGAATTTAGCTGCTTCTTTTACTTTTTCGGAATCCGGAATCTTTTTTGCAACTTCTTTTGAGTTATATTTGGTCTTGCTTCCCGTATTGATTTTTTGGATGTTTATCTGATTATCCAGCTTATAAAATCTGTGTATCGTTTCCATGATATAAATATAATCGGAATTGGAATGGCTGTTGGATTCTACACAGAAAATAATCATTTCTGACAAACAATCACCTCCCTAATATTCCTACAAAATCCGATGCGTCAATATTAAAGGGAGAATCTTCTATCATCCCGTTTTTATAACAATTTTCAGGGGATGCGTTTCCTCTGGCTCTCCATGAAACCAAATGATTATCGCTCGATAAAAAGTCTATGGAATTTTTATTCTCCTTTAATACAGACATAGGATCTAAATTATGTGTCGTAAAACAAAGCTGCCCTTCTCCGTAATACATAAAATATTCAATCAGCTTACATAAATACACATCATTCAAATTAGAATCCATTTCATCAATGAATACAATTCCACCCATGCTTGCAGATTGAAAGCAGTCAAACAGGCGGATTAGTTTTTTGATCCCTGTACTGTCATATTGAGTAAATATAATTTATTTTCCATATCTGTCCTCCGATTGCTATACACTATATGCTCCATATATAGTATAACCATAATGTATAAAATAATTACAAAATGTATTATTATTATACTTTTTTTTGAAAATAAGCAAGTATTGCATAAAGCTATTTTTATGAAACTTCTTTTAGCATAATTACCGCCACTATTTTTGAACATAACACAAATTTTCTGTTTTGGAAATTTGTAGATTAAAGCCGTTGGTCAAAATTCACATTACAACAACATTACAAATAAAGCTGCTTGCGGATGGTGTTGCCGTAGAGACAGAGGAAAGAGCTGGCGCAGTATTTGCCAGAGGAAGTTCGAAGAGGATTTATTTAGGAATTGTGCAAAATGAGTAAATGATTTATGCGCAGCTCCTTACATATAGCAAAATCATAAGCTGTGATTTCACAACAAAAGTCCAGCGAAAATATTAGGAATACCCGCCCCATTCCCTGCATAGATTGTAAAAAAAGTATTGCGGGAGAAGTTCTTTGAAAGATTATATGGAAGAACGCGCCATTAAGGCGGCTCATTATATCATTGAACATAATGCTACGGTGCGGCAGACGGCGGCAAGCATGGGAATCAGCAAGAGTACCGTACACAAAGACGTTACGGAGCGTTTATTGAAATCGGATAAAGAACTGGCCCTGAAGGCAAGGCAGGTTCTTGATAAGAATAAAGCGGAACGTCATATCCGGGGCGGCATGGCGACAAAGGATAAATATCAGAAGAAAAACGGGACCGGTTGACAAAATCAGGGAGAATGAAAAATGACATGTTTAAAAGAGGATAATGAAAAAGGTTCTGCAGGCTGGTGTTCCAAAATCCTGCAGAACCTTTTTTATGCGTCCCGCAATGTACCAAAAATACATTTGGCGGGATAGAAGGCTGAACTGTTACAAAAAACTGGTAAAAGATGTTAGAAAAATCTGGTAAAAGCTTGACAAACTCTGGAATTTTTGATAAGATGAAAAATGCACTATTGTGGCTGACTATACAATAAAATCAATCATAGTGATTATAACACATGATTTTGAAAATGAAAAGTATTTTATTCAAATAGTTATGAATGGTAATTTCATAAGGGTCTCTGTTTCATACACTTGTGCCTGTGTAACAAACGGTCTGTCCGGAGGCATGTGTGGTGTGCAGGTCCCGGCCGTAATATCTGCAAAAAACTCTAAATAAGGAGCGAACAGCGATGGAGAAGAACAGGATACATCCGATTGCAGTCAATAATGGAGTAAGAATGAGCTATGGGCGCCAGAAGGAAGTTCTGGAGATGCCGAATCTGATTGAAGTACAGACAAATTCTTATCAGTGGTTTTTAGATGAAGGTCTGAAAGAGGTGTTTCGCGACATATCGCCAATTTCGGATTTTGGCGGACATTTAAGCCTGGAGTTTGTGGATTTTGAATACTGTAAAGATGAAATCAAATATGACATCGATCAGTGCAAAGAGAGAGATGCGACTTATGCAGCTCCGCTTAAAGTAAAGGTTCGTCTGCATAATAAAGAAACGGAAGAAATCAAGCAGCATGAGATTTTTATTGGTGATCTTCCTTTGATGACTGCTACCGGTACTTTTGTAATCAATGGGGCAGAACGTGTAATTGTAAGCCAGTTGGTACGTTCGCCGGGAATTTATTATGCCATTGGGCATGACAAGCTGGGAAAGGAATTATATTCTTCTACAATTATTCCAATCCGCGGTGCATGGCTGGAGTATGAAACAGATTCCAATGATGTTCTCTCCATTCGTGTAGATAGACAGAGAAAGGTTCCGATTACTGTATTTTTACGTGCGCTGGGTCTGGGCACAAATGAGCAGATCAAGGACGTATTTGGTGAGGAACCAAAGATTTTGGCAAGTATCGAAAAGGATACCACAGACAATTATCAGGACGGTCTGTTAGAGCTTTATAAGAAGCTGCGTCCGGGCGAGCCTTTGTCTGTGGAAAGTGCAGAAAATCTTTTAAATGGCATGTTCTTCGACCCGAAGCGTTATGATCTGGCAAAGGTCGGAAGATATAAATATAATAAAAAATTACATTTCAAATACCGTATTACGGGCTGCACACTGGCAGAAGATACGCTTCCGTCCGAAGCAACCGGAGAAGTTTTTGAAGCCGGCACCCTGATTACAGAGGAAATTGCAACAGAACTTCAGAATGGTGCCATTCCTTATGTCATGGTGGA
The DNA here is from genome assembly GCA_902795775.1 of uncultured Lachnospiraceae bacterium. Classification (GTDB taxonomy): domain Bacteria; phylum Bacillota; class Clostridia; order Lachnospirales; family Lachnospiraceae; genus Butyribacter. The sequence continues at coordinate 7,313 of CADBMP010000249.1, forward strand.
AAAAGAGGAGCAGGTCACAAAGATTCTGTCCAATATGGCAGTTGATATGAAAGAGTACCTGCCGGGAATCGATCCAAGAGAGCTTGGCATTACCGAGAACGTATATTATCCGGCTTTGAAGGAAATTCTGGATGAATGTACACATGATGGTGAAATCGACGAGGAAGAGATTAAGGAAACCATCCGGACGAGCGTTTCAGAGCTTGTTCCAAAGCATATTACAAAGGAAGATATTTTTGCTTCCATTAATTATAATATTCATCTGGAATACCACATTGGTAATGAGGATGATATTGACCACTTAGGAAACAGACGTATTCGTGCGGTGGGTGAGCTTTTGCAGAATCAGTACCGCATCGGTTTGTCCCGTATGGAGCGTGTGGTCCGCGAGCGTATGTCCACACAGGATATTACAACGATTACGGCGCAGTCACTCATCAATATCAAGCCTGTGACGGCAGCAGTAAAGGAATTTTTTGGAAGTTCCCAGTTATCCCAGTTCATGGATCAGAACAATCCATTGTCAGAGCTGACACATAAACGTCGTTTATCCGCATTGGGACCGGGAGGACTTTCCAGGGATCGTGCAGGTTTCGAGGTGCGTGATGTGCATTATACGCATTATGGGCGCATGTGTCCGGTAGAGACTCCCGAAGGTCCAAATATCGGTCTTATCAACTCGCTGGCATCTTATGCCCGCATCAATGAATACGGATTTGTTGAGGCACCGTATCGTAAAGTGGATAAGAGCGATCCGGAAAATCCGCGTGTCACAAACGAAGTGGTCTATCTGTCCGCAGATGAGGAGGACCGTTTCATTGTCGCACAGGCGAATGAAGAGCTGGATGCTGAGGGGCATTTTGTAAGAAACCGCGTGTCCGGTCGTTTCCGCGAGGAAACATCCCAGTTCCCGAAAAACAAGATTGACCTGATGGATGTGTCTCCAAAGATGGTCTTTTCTGTGGCTACGGCAATGATTCCGTTCCTGGAGAATGATGATGCGAACCGTGCACTCATGGGATCCAACATGCAGCGTCAGGCAGTGCCGCTTCTGGTAACAGAATCTGCAGTAGTAGGAACCGGAATGGAGCGTCAGGCCGCTGTCGATTCCGGAAACTGCGTAATTGCAACAGAAGATGGTACGGTGCTGCGTTCCGCATCGAATGAAATTATTGTGAAGACAGATGCAGGACAGACGCACAGATA
>CADBMP010000250.1 GCA_902795775.1 uncultured Lachnospiraceae bacterium
CGTCAGTGTATCCATATTATATGATTTTCCAGCCAGAAGACCGGAAATTTTTGCTAAAACTCCAATCCTGTTTTCTACATAAAGGGAAATATAACGTTTCTTCATTTCCGTAGCCATAGAAATTTCATCCTGTTTCTTTTCTGATTCTGCATCGCAAAATTTAAATACAGTATCTTCCATTTTCACAAATATGATTGATTACCCCTGCCATTTTTACTAACCCAAAATCATATCTCCAAGCGTATTTCCAGTCGGCACCATTGGGTATACATCTGCTTCCGGGTCAATCAGACATTCAATGATAGTCGGTGCATTTTTATGTTCCTTTGCATACGCAAATGCCCCGTCTAACTCTTCCGGCTTTGAAATGCGGATTCCGTATGCATCATAACTTTCTGCCAGTTTTACAAAATCCGGGATATACGGCGGACATTTCTTTTCTCCATCCATACCTTCCATACACTTTCTTTCGCAGCTTCTGCGATACCGCAGACAGGTACTTGAATATCTTTTTCCATAAAACAGCTCCTGCCACTGCCTGACATTTCCAAGATATCCATTATTCAACACAATCAGAATCAATGGAAGTTCCAAAGAAACGGCTGTCGCAAGCTCCTGAATATTCATCTGCATCCCGCCATCTCCGGAAACTGCAATAACTGTCCTGTCCGGATTTCCGAGCATCGCTCCAATGGCCGCCGGGAAACCGTATCCCATGGTTCCTAATCCGCCGGATGTCAAAAACTGCCGGTTGCTTTCCAGTTCAATATACTGCGTGGTCCAAAGCTGGTTCTGCCCCACATCCGTCGTAATGATGGGACGTTCAAAATGCTCATTGATATAACGGATGATTTTTTCCGGTGTCAGGCCCTCATACTTGTCTTCCATCGTGACCGGGTACTCCTCTTTCCATTTCCTGACCTGAGCAGTCCAGTCTCCTGACTCCATCACAGGCACTTCCTCTAAAAGCTTTTCAATGGCAAGCTTTGCATCTGCCACAATCGGAATATCTACAACAATATTTTTTGAAATAGACGCTGCATCAATATCTATATGAATGATTTTTGCGTTCTTCGCAAATTCCTCTATTTTTCCCGTTATCCTGTCATTGAACCTTGTACCAATGGAAAACAGCACATCACACTCCGCAACCGCATGATTTGCCGCATAACTCCCATGAATCCCGATATTCCCCATATAAAGCTCATGCGAAGTTGGAATGGCTCCCTTTCCCATGATGGTCGTGATTACAGGTACTCCCGTCTTTTCAGCAAGCTCCTTCATTTCTTTATTGGCACCGGAAATATTCACCCCGCCACCAATCAGGAACAACGGACGTTTCGCTTTTTTTAACATGCTGACTGCTTTTTTTATCTGCCCCATATGCACGCTTTCATTTGGCTTATATCCCCGGATGTTGACCTCTGACGGATATTCGTCCGGTCCTAATGCCTGTTGGATATCCTTTGGCACATCCACAACCACCGGACCCGGTCTTCCTGTCCTTGCAATGTAAAATGCTTCTTTTAAAATTCTCGGGAGCTCCTCCCTTGTCCGTACCGTAACCGCATACTTACAGACACTGTTCGTAATTCCGACAATATCGACCTCCTGAAATGCATCATTTCCCATCAGTCCCAAAGGAACCTGACCTGTAATGCATACCAATGGCACGCTGTCATAATTTGCCGTTGCAATCCCCGTTACCAGATTTGTTGCTCCCGGACCGCTCGTTACCAGACAGACACCTGTTTTTCCTGTGGAACGCGCATATCCGTCTGCTGCATGTACCAGAGCCTGCTCATGTCTGGGAAGCACAATATCAATCTCCTTTTCCCCATACAATGCATCAAAAATATCTACTGCCTGTCCTCCGGGATAGGCAAATAATGTTTCAACCTTTTCTTCTTTTAATGCCCTTACAATTATTTCTGTTCCTTTTACCATTGTCAACCTTCTATCCTCCTGCTTCAAAAACTAAAGTTACTGTTCACTGTTTCGGTGTTCTAGTGTACTATACCCCCTTCGGGTATAATGCGCTTATCAATGTCAGATAAACTAAACCTGATAAAATTACAGTCCACGCATCTGTATGACCTGATAACTGCAACAAAAAACCTTATGCTCCGGCGTACCATGGATCCATAACTCCTGTCCGTTTTCATTTATGATGTACACGAAAAAACATAAGGCTTTCCGTTTTATTTATGATTTTTTTTATGACGATTTGATTTATTCTTATTTTCAGCAGACGATTTGTCAGCATTTTCTGTTTTTAATACCGTTTTAGGAGCTTTTTCTCCCGTTTTCGTTATTTCAACTTTTTTCGCCTCTACCGGCTTTATGGAAGAACTCATATCCTTTTCCCGTTTCACAGGTGGAAGCTTAATTTCAATCTGCCTGGTCGAATCCTCAAGTGGTCTGACCTCCTTCACCGAAGACTTTTGCACAATTGTCCCCACAGGCTTTTCTCTCGTGGCTTTTGCCTCCACAGGCTTTTCTTCTGCGGCTTTTGCCTCCACAGGCTTTTCTTCCACGGCTTTTGTTTCCACAGGCTTTTCTTCCACAGTCGTTCCTTCCGCAGCCGTTTCTTTCAAAATTTCACCCTCTGCCACAGAAGTCTCTGCATTTTCCTCTGCTTCCGGTTTTGGTCCCAAAACCGCAAATACTATAGTCGCAATCAGCTTGATAAGTGCTCCTAAATACAAGCTGCCTGCCAGAATCATCACCACATAAAAATTATCCGGATATAATTTATACAAAAAGAGAAACGGTATCTCTTCCTGCACCTTAAAAAGCAGATAGGTCGGCAGCAAAAGATGAATGCAAATATCTAATACAATCCCGAAAATATTAAGCATTTTCCGTCTTCTTCTTGTTCCCCAGACACTGATCAGAAAAATCGGCATCCAGGCAGCAATCAGCAAAAGTATGATTCCAATATCCATCGTGATGTTTCGTTGAAAATAATTTCCACTTGAAAATTCTTCTGCCGGTTCTCCCAGCTCAATGGAAACAATTCCTTTTTCCAGCTTCTCCAAAAAAGCCTGCTCACTGAAATCAGCAGAATTGCATAAAATGGCAACTCCCAGTTTTTGTTCCGGCAAAAGAAACATTCCCGTTGTAGAATTTTTGCTTTTTCCTGTATAATAATAAACCTGTTTTCCTGC
>CADBMP010000251.1 GCA_902795775.1 uncultured Lachnospiraceae bacterium
TATCAGCAGGAAAAGCGCAGGGAAGTAAAAGAGCATTGGTATTTAGTGGAGCTCATAAAGGAATATGTGATAAGCCTTGCGTTCCAAGACTTTACTATGGATTTGTGCAGAACATTGAACGATATGGAAAAAGAGCACCCACCGAAAAGGACAGGTACTCCTGCAAACAACCATATTGTAACAGTTTCTGCTTTATAAATCAAGTATAAATTTACAATATGGAGGTAAAAATCTATGAACGAATTATCTGTTAGTGATGTTCTAAAGAAAAGCAACAATTACAATCTTGCCATTCCATTTACGGAAACTCGGCAGATAAATCCCTTTTATGCGGTGAGTGTATCTCTGGTAACGGCAGACACATCCGACGAAGCCGGTCATGTGTATAAGGTCGGATCAAAGAAAGAAGGTAATCAGTGGATATATCTTTATTCCCTGACAAAACCATTTTTACAAAAGCTGGCAACAGAGGCAGGAATCCAGTTCGCACCGGGAGCCGGCGATGTTATAAAGGTTGATGAAAATACATGGAAATCTAGTGCATTTGGAGGTTTGAGACTTCCGGATAACTCTGTTCGGACAAGCAGTAATTTCAAGGTGATCGATCTGAAATCAGAGGAAGAAAAATATCGCCTGTCATATAAGGAAAAGGCTGTTTCCGGCATCGTTGATTACAAAGCTGCGAATGATGCGGCTGCAAAGTATCGTGGCAAATGGGTAGAAACAGGCCAGGTCAATGATAAAGGATATAAGATTAAAAAGTTTGTTGTGGATGAGGCTGATCGTGAGAAATATATAGAGGCAAGCCTTTTGGATGCCATGACGGTTCTGAGGGCACATGCACCACAGAAAGCAGCTACGGGAGCGATATTGCGTGTGATTCGTGATTTGTTGGGGATAAAGAGCACATATACTTTGGCAGAGCTGAAAAAACCGTTTGCGGTTGCCAGAATCTCTTTTTCGCCGGATTATTCTGATCCGATGGTGAAGCAGATGATGCTGCAGTCCGCTATGCAAAGCGTAGGAAATCTGTTTGGAAATCCCCAACCGATGGTACAGACCATGACTATTCCGCAGGCTGAAAAAAATGATATTGAAGTTTTGGCAGATCCAGAGCCGATTCCGGCAGTACAGCCAGATGTTTTGAACCAAACGGAAATGTCGCAGGAGATACCTGTGGAGAATACGGTCAGAGCTGAACATGAGCTGAATGAAAACGGATATATTGAGGGCGATCTGTATTGTGATCAATGCGGAGCAACAATCAACGAAAAGGTTTATGAGTGGTCAATAAATAAGTTCGGCAGACCGTTATGTATGAAGTGTCAGAGAGGAGGCAGAAGATGAAGCTGATAAAGATTTCTACTGATTTGGAAATGACAATCCATGATTTTCCTTCTGGAAATTATGAAAAGCAGCATAAGGTTCTCCGCGAATTAATCGGAAATGGATGTAATCTGTATGAGCATGTAATGCCGAGGCGACTTTATACGGAGCTGCACCAGAAGAATCACCCTACCAAGATACCGGGGCAGTGTGTGAGTATGCTGATAGATGAAGAGGGGCTGCTTAAAGAAGACATGAAACCTAATCTGATTGGGAGCTATCTTTACGAAACAGAAAAGCATGGTAATCCGATTGTTGGTAATATCCTTTTTGTCGGTGAAGAATGGGGCACAGATGGAATTGATTTCTGTGGGATAGAGGAAGAAACATTCAAGAAATTGGAACTGCAGTTGAAAAATATGGTTTTTGCTATGAGAGCAACAAAGGAGGCATTGGAGAAATGAAAATTTTACATACAGGTGACTGGCATATCGGTTCTTTTAAAGGACCGGAACAGGACGGAGTGAACCTTCGCTCCGTAGATACGCAAAAATGCCTTGAAGAAATGGTGCGTGTCGCAAATGAAGAAAGACCGGAATATGCATTGGTATCAGGAGATATTTTTGACAGAGCAGAGATTTGGCAGGGCAGAAGTCATAAGGAAGTATTACAGGCAAGGGACATTATTTTTAAGTTATCTAAAGCGTGCGGAAAGGTGATTGTGATGCGAGGCACTCCGAACCATGATAGTGCGGAAGCATTCGATGAATTACAGGCACATTTTGAACTAGTTCCGAATGTTGAAATAGTGACTGCGCCACAGGTCATTAAGACAAAGGATTATGATATTGCGGTACTGCCGGGCTTTGACCGGGGAGTATTTAGGGCACAGCATCCCGGTCTTGGGAAAGAGGAAGAACATGAGGTAATGACAGAGGAACTTGCAAACATTGTACTAGGGTTAAAAGCACAATGCGAAACAGGAAAGAAATCAATCCTTATGTCGCACTACACAATACCGGGTTGCAATGCAGAATCAGGACAGACTATGATGCTGACTCAGTTTGAGCCAATCATTACCCCGGAAAGTCTTAATGCAGCAGGATATGATTTAGTGGCTATGGGGCATATTCACAGACCGCAGAAACTATCGAATGTGGAAAATTGCTTTTACTGTGGAGCTATTAATGCAATGACCTTTAATGATGAAGGTCAGGAAAGAGGCTTCTGGATACATGAGGAACTTCCCTTCGATGGTTGGAATAGTGCTTTTCATAAGACACCATATCGTGAGTTTATTACTTTTCACTTCACAGATGCGGATGTAACAGCAATCAATCAGGGCAATTTAGATGAAGTTGCTTTGAAACTTTGGAGATATGACGGAAGTGTGCAGGGAAAGATTGTGAGGGTTCTTTACAGCTGTTCTTATGAAAATAACAAAGCTTTCAATACTGCGATTTTAGAAAAGGCTTTATATGAGGATGGAGCATTTTATGTGGCGGGTGTCCTTCCGGAAAAGGTAGAAGAAATCGTTGACCGCAGGGAACTGTCTGATATGGCAAATCCGGAAGAAAATCTGAGGGAGTATTTAGAGCACAAACAGTATCCGGAAGAACAGATACAGGAGCTTATATTAAAAGCCAGACCTATCATAGCCCAGGCAGAGGCAAATATGTCTATGGCGGCAGTTGCCGGAACATTTGAACCGGTGGAGATAGAAGTAAGAAACTATCGTGCTTATGAGGAAGAACATTTCAGTTTTGAGAATGTCAGCTTTTGTACGATCAACGGACAGAATGGAGCAGGAAAAAGCAGTCTTTTTATGGATGCAATAATAGATTGCCTTTATGAACAGCCAAGAGAGGGCGAACTGGTCGGGTGGATCCGGAACGATGAAAAGGCAAGATCCGGTTCTATTATGTTCACATTCCGCATTGGCGAAAAGATATTCCGAGTTACAAGAACAAGGGCAAGATCCGGAAAGGGTACATTAAATCTTTCGGAGCTGGTGGATGGTGAATGGAGAAACCGTTCCAAAGAAAAACATAAGGATACCCAAACGGAAATCATTAAGATTCTTGGAATGGATAGTATGACATTTAAATCCTGTGCTTTGATTATGCAGGACCAGTACGGCCTATTCTTGCAGGCACCGAAAGAGGACAGAATGGTCATTCTTGGCAATCTGTTAGGGCTCGAAATCTATGAGGCTATGAATAAGTTAGCGTGGGAACAGGCAAAGATTTTCGGAGCAAAGAAGAATGAACTGAAAAAAGAAATAGAGATACATACTGCTACAATCAAGGAATACGGAAATCCTGCAGAGGAGATTGAACAAAAGAAAATGGAATTGAAATCCAAGTCAGATCAGGTAAAAGAATTGATGAGCAAAAGAGATGTAAAAAATTTGGAACTTCTTACCATGCAGGAGGCAAAAGAACGCTGTTCAAAGCTGACAGAGGCTATTACATCATTAAACATTAAAAAGGCTGCTACCGGTCAAAACAGAGATACTCAGGCAGGCATCATAAGCAGCTGCAAGTCTATTCTTGATACAGAGCATGTCGTCTGGGAAAATGCGGAGAAGTACCGAAAACTAGAGAAAAGAAAACAGGAATTGACCGGAGAAGTAGCATTATTCGGAACAAAGATGTTAGATATGGCAAGAGCCAATGATACCATATCTTCTCTGGATGCGGAACATAAAGCGTTAGATATAAAGCTTCAAACAGAGCAGAGGAGGCTTGCGGTATATGAAGATAACTCCGGTGATGATGAAATTCTTAACAAGGCAGAACAGTACCAGAAAGAAAAGAATATCTTAGACGAGCTACACAAGACAGCCCTGAGATATCAAGAGGCAGAGAGAAAAGTACAGGCTGCGAGAGCGGCACAGTCGAGTGTAGAAGATGCGATAAGAACGCTTGATGATATGATTGCCTCAAAAAGAAGTTATCTTGGAAAAGATATAGCACTTCTTTCAAGTGATTGTGGCTGTATCGATATTGGAAATGCAAATTGTAAGTTTTTAGAAAAAGCAAAAGCAGCGGAAGTGATACTTAGAGAGGAAGAAGAAAAGTATCAAGAACAGCATAACGCTTTGGAAACTGATTTAACTAAAAAGAAAGTAGAAGCGGAACAGGCAGAGGCAGAGCGTGATGCCATTGGATATAGTCCGGCGGATATGGAAAACGCAGAAAAGCAGGTGGCTATATTATATCCTTATCTGACAAAAGCAGAGCTGGTAAAGAAAAAAGCCGGTGAAATCGCTTTGATCAGAGCCTCAATCGGGAATATACAGTCAAATATATCTGAAATCGAAAAGAGGCTCACAGAGGCGAAATCAGAGGCATCCAGAGTACAAGGCGAGTTAGAACAGTACAGAGGCGCATTCGATGAAGATAAGAAGGTTACAGAGGAAATGCAATCTCTGGCACATTGGATCAAACAGGAAAAGGAGCTTCCGGTTATCAGAGAGAGATCTTCAAATGCGGTGTTGCGGTTTAGTGAATTGGAAAGTCTGATTGCAGAGCAGGAAAAGGAGATTTCAGAAAAGCAGTTGGAATTGACTGATGAATTGATGAAGACTACCGGAATGGATGAAAAGAAAGCAGAAGTGGATAATCTGAATCTGCAGATTGAGAATGCTGAGGGAGAAATTAAAGTTTTACAAATGGATATAGGGGCTCTTACGCAGAAAGAGGAGCAGATTGGCAAGTTAAAGAATGAGATTTCTGTTTTGCAGGAAAGACAGTTAGAGGTTTCTAAAGAAACCGCAGAATATGATATTTTGAAAGCTGCCTTTGGTCAGGATGGTATCCCTCATCAGATTATCCGGGTGATAGTGCCTAAGCTGACGGCAACATCCAATAATATCCTTGGTCAGATGACCGGTGGAAAAATGGAAGTGGAGTTCCGTTTGGAGCATGAGCAGAAGAACGGAAAGGAAAAGCCGGCACTGGATATCTTCATCGAGGAATATGGAAAGCCAGCTTTGCCGTATTTATCAAAATCCGGAGGGGAAAAGGTAAAAGCCTCCTTGTCCGTGATTCTGGCACTTGCAGAAATCAAATCATCATCCGCAGGAATCCAGCTCGGCATGCTTTTCATAGACGAGCCGCCTTTCTTGGATGCAGATGGAATCCAGGCCTACTGTGATGCACTTGAAACCATTCAGAGAAGATATACAGGGATTAAGATTATGGCGATTACGCACGATCCGACCATGAAAGCAAGATTTCCGCAGAATCTGGATGTGATAAAAACGGAGAATGGTAGCAAAGTTATTTATTAGGAGGTGCTTATGTCTGATTGCAAAAAGTATTACTATCTAAAGCTCAAAGAAGATTTTTATGAATCGGAGGATATGAAACTTTTGCAGGCACAGCCGGATGGATATTTGTATAGTGACATACTCCTAAAACTTTACCTAAAGAGCTTAAAGCAGGGAGGCCGTCTGATGTATAGGGATATCATTCCCTATACACCGGATATGATAGCCACTATCACCGGTCACAGTGTCGGAGTAGTAGAAAAAGCAATGCGAATATTTGAGCAGATGGAGTTTGTAGAAATTTTGGATAACGGTGCAATTTATCTAATGGATATTCAAAATTTTATAGGTCAGAGCTCTAGTGAAGCAGACCGTATCAGGAAATACAGAAGTGATATAAAAGCCGAAAAAACAAGACTTTTAGAGGGAGAGACTGTTACAAATGTTACAACAAATGATATGACAAATGTTACAGCTTACAGCGTACAAATGTACAACGAATGTACACCAGAGATTAGAGATAAGAGTATAGAGAATAAAGTAAAGAATAAGAGTATAAATACTCTTATTGCTCAGAGCTCTGGCGAGCAGACCTCCGAGCCGGAGGAAGGTCAAACGCAATCCATGCTAGACGGTAAGAAAGAAATGGATAGTCAAACGCAGGGCACGCTAGACTGCAAAAGAAAAAGTGCCTATACGGAAGATAAAGAACCAGAGGCAGATGTTTCAGCGATTCCTCTGAATGACGGAACGGAGTGGAGACCAACGGAAGCATTATTCGCAGAATACGTAAGACTTTATCCAAATGTGGATGTAAAGCAACAGTTCAACGAGATGCGGGGCTGGTGTCTTTCCAACCCAAAGAAGAAAAAAACCAAAAGAGGTATCACACGATTTGTAAATGCCTGGCTTGCGAAAGAACAAGACAGAGGGCATCAGAAACGGTATTTTGGAGGTGGGTACCAACAGGCTTCGCAAAAGTACAGTCCGGATGTATTTACTCGTCTCGCCAATGAAAGCAGGGGTGATCTGGATGGATAGCTTAAATGAGGTTTTAGAAAAAATCCTTCAGGAGCATACCGGAACTCATGCAGGACAGCAGCCCAAGGAGCAAAAACAGTACGAATGCCCAAAATGCAAGGATACGGGATTTGTGGAAAAAGTAGATGAAAATGGCTATTCTGTTTCCATCAGGTGCGATTGTCATAAAATCCGGTTGGCAAAAAAGATAA
>CADBMP010000252.1 GCA_902795775.1 uncultured Lachnospiraceae bacterium
GCAAATGTACATCTCGAAACAAGCATCCATGGCAGCATCTGAACACCGTAGGCATAACTGAGAAACAGTGCCTTGCCGTCCGAATACCTGATACCTCTGTAGATCATATAGATAAATGCCGGGATACCTGCCCACCATACAAGCGGATTTCCAAAGGAACTGATTCCCTGATACGTATTCTCCGCCGTCTGTCCGGAATAAAACCAAATCGGGCGCTTCATCACAGGCCATTCATACCAGAAGGAGGAATATGGATGGGTCGCATCCAGATTGGAATGGTAGTTAAACATATTCTTCTGGTTATCAAGCATCTGCTGGATAAAGCCATGACCGGATTTATCATCAAAGCCCAAGTACGAAAGCGTATAAATGACCGCCGGAATCAATATGAAAAAAATCACACAGAAGCCCAGCGTAAGCCCCGTCTTTTTCCAAAAGCTCCGGATGATGTCACTATGCGCAATTCCGTCCGTAGAGCTCTCCGGTGACTTCTTCGCATATAAATATTCTCTAAAACGCTGCCCCATGGTCACAAAAAAGAGGATGCAAAGCCCTGCAGAAGCATAAATGCCAGTCCATTTGCACGCCCACGCAAAGCCCATAGTCACTCCGCAAAGTCCCAAAGGAAGAAACGTTTCCTTTAACGGCGAATCAAAAAAGCTTTTTCTTGTATACCAATACATAAAAAAGTACATCAGGATAATGAAAAAGGTCACAAACACATCAATGGTGGCAATCCTGGTCTGCGCAAAATGCATGAAATCAAAGGCAAACAATGTGGTCACGCAGGCAGAAAGCCATGTTTTCCCGAACATCTTTTTGGAGAACAGGTAGAACACCGGCAGCATCAGGACGCCAAACAAGGTTCCCATAAAACGCCAGCCAAACGGATTCATGCCAAACATCCGGATTCCAAGCGAAATAATGATTTTTCCAAGTGGCGGATGTGTGTTTTCATAGCAGTAAAGGTCATTGATCATTTCAAATGCAGTCCGCGCATGATAAATCTCATCAAAATAGGTACCTGTTTTATAAGTCCCCTGCCCGTCATACTGCTCCTTTTTCGTGAGTGAATCCGGTTCATCAAACAATTTTGCATACTCCTTTTGATTCACCGGCACCAGTTTATTCTTTTCTTCATCCGTAAATGCCAGCTCCAGGATACTATCCTGATAATTATCCGGAACCGGGGTAATCTTCACCAGCCTTGCCGTCACTGTAAGCTCCTTGCTGTTCCAGCAGAATACATAGCCTGCATCCCATGGATTGGATTCATTATAGTAATTGGACCACTGTGCATCCCCGTCTGCGGCATAATCAATGGAATATTTGGGATTATTATAACTTCCCAGATAATCCCATATTTTGGAAATCCGGACATTCTTCCCAAAATCAAATATCACCTCATGTTCCTTGCTTTCTTCCACCAAAGACATGGAAGTTGTTGGAGCCGTATGGCTTCCCAGATTGACAAATGCAATGACCGCATAAGAAAACGTTATGACAGCCATGATAATAAAATCTTTCTTCGCTAATTTGGGAAGATGATAGCTCGTCCTTACCACAGGTCTTACCACTGCCCTTGCTTTTTCCCGTTTCTCTGCTTCCCTGATTTTTTCTAACCGTTTCGGATCTTTTAAAAGCCTTCTCCGGTAATTCTTCGAGGAGAGCTCTTCTTTCCCTGCCGGTTCTTCCCTCTGAAGGTACTGCGTAATCGTCACATAAAGCATCAAATCAAAGACGAGCAGCATAAAGAGCGATATCACACGTGGATAAAGTGCCTGTCTGTCGTAATTATTCGGGTCATAAAAGAACATAATCTCTGCCATGTTCAAAAAGCTGACCGCAGACAGGGAAACATATAAGATAAAATTCTGCACCTTTGGACGAATCACAAAACAGATGAGCAAAAGCACCATTGCCGGATATACATACCGCTCATGCATACGAACAGACAATGTGAACATTCCTGTAACAATCAGCGCACCTGTAAAATAATACTTCGTCTCACGAATCCTGCTTTTGAAGTTCACGAATGCAGCTAATATCAGAATCTGCAGGATAAAAAACGCTCCCCATATTTTATAGGAAAAATGTAAAAAGCCTTCGTTCTGAGGAGTCCAGATTTTTCCAAGAAGTCCCCAGAAATTATATGCATTCACAGAAGCATACGGATAAGAGCTGATGGTGTCCACATACTGCTTGATAATCGGGCTTCCTGCAAAATCCCCCCGAAAACCGAACGGAATAATCAAAAGGAACATCATAAGGATTGCCAAAAGCCCCAGTCCCAGATGCTTCAAAAAGTTCTTCCAAAAAGCCTCCGTCGTCTCCTTTTTCCAACGTTCCAATATTACCTGGTCAATAATGCCAAAAATCAGCACCGGTGCAAAAATGAGGGTCTGAGGCTTTATCAATATTCCAACGGCAAACGCAAAATAAGACGGAATCAGCTTCTTTTCCGTCACCAGATAACACATCAGCAGCACAAATACGGTAAAAACGCTGTCTACCTGTCCCCAGACCGTACTGTCCAGGAAAATAGCAGGTGTAATCAGAAAAATGCCTGCCGCACAGGCTGCTCCCTTTGGATTGATGTGCCTTCGCGCAATTTTATAAATAAGATATCCTGTGACCAGATCTGCGATAATCGCCGGAAGCTTTGTTAAAATAATGGCTGCCGTACCATCTCCAAGCTTCAGGACGTGGCGCAAAAATCCAATGATATACAGCACATACATATATCCAGGCGGATAATCCGTAAATGCATCTTTCAGGTAATAAAATTTGTGAACCCCGTTCTCATAGACCATATTGCTCCAGCCCATAAAACAGTTCATGTCCACATCATATCCCCGGTAGCTTCCTGCAACAATGATGCGTATGAGGCCGGCCGCTCCCAGAATAAAAAGAAACAGCAGCTTTCCCTGTGCTTCTTCTTTCCCTGCATCTGCTTTTTCCGGAAGTACCAGATATCTTTTCAAAAACACATAACCTGCACACATCAGAACGCAGAACAACACCGTTACTAAAATTATATATTTCATTTGTTTTTTATCCTCCAATAATCATAAAAATCCCTCATACCGAACGCAAAATGTTCATTTTTTCACATGCTGATGCGTAAAAAGATGATCTGAACAATATTCATAATTTCCCTCGCACTTGGAACAATACCGAAAATCCAAATCCGGGGCATCAAGCTCCGTCCGTCCACAAATAGCACACCGGTGCCTGGCTCCACCCTCGTAAACATTCTGAGGCCGGCTCTTTTTCACGTAGCTCCTGCGCCTGTGAATCTCCCTCGGTGAAATCCGTTTGTAATTCCTGCTTGCCAAAAAGTAAATAATAAAATTAAGGAGTGCCACCACAATTGCTGCCGCCATTCCAAAGTACACTCCCGCATACGAAAAGTAAGCTTCCATTCCAGCCTGATGGTACTGCACCAGACAGATGACTGCAGTACGAAGATAACTGAATATCTGATACACCAGAAAAAGCGCATCTAAAAGTGCCAGCCACTTTACCTTGATTGGAATGACAAAGTAAAGCAACAGCTGCATATCCGGATTATTCAGGGCGAACGCAAAGAACATGGACCAGTACAGGTACTGGAAACCTCCGTAATAAATACCCACATGGAGCGGTGACAGATAAAGGATGAGCCCCGCCAGAATATTAAGGAGATAACCGGATAAAAAGTACATATTGAACCGGAACGTCCCCCATTCCATCTCTAACGACCTGCCGAACATCAGAAATAGATTGACTTCAATGAAAAGGAACAGAATGGAAATCAACGTTCCGCCCATGGTGCCTCCCGCATCCAGCGGCTCTAAGAGAAATGTGACGAGCCTCCAGACTTGTCCATGAAATACTGCTTCAAAATCAAGTGCCAGATACGTCTTATAAAGTCCGGGACTTAAAAGACTAAGTGCCGCTCCTGCTACATAAAGGATAATCACATACCTGATGATATCCCGAATGGCATATTTTCCAAATTTTCGTTCCAGCTTATTCAATAATTGATTCATACAAAACCTCTCTTTTACTTTTCCTTTTCCCAAAATTACTGTACTGAAATTCTTTCAGCTTTTCCAAAATTGTCCATATTCCATTATAGTGACAGGGCTTTCCTTTGTCAAATAAAAAAGGAAAGCCCCTCAAAAATTATCAAACAATCCTATATTAAAGCTTCGTTATCTTTCCGGTACATAATAGGCAATGCCCGGAAGCATATAGAGATTCCCAATTCCATTCCTGTCAATAAATGCCTGAAGCATTTCTTCACTTTTTACAAGCTCTGCAATGGTATCTCCCGGCTGCACCACATACCTGATCCATTCTTCCTCATCTCCATTACAGTCTATTTCTTCTTCCGACATTCTGACACCGGACGGCGGAAGCGGCCTGCCAGGGGCTGATGGCGGTGGAAGTGGTCTTCCCGGAGCCGGTGGCGGCGGTACCGGTCTATCCGGGGCTGGTGGTGGCGGTACCGGTCTTCCCGGAGCTGGCGGCGGAAGCGGACGCTCCCTTGCCGGAATACAGAGTGTATCACCAATCTGCAGATTAAACACATCCACATAAGGATTTGCACGCAAGATCAGTGCAAGAGGCACTTCTAACCTTCTGCTTATTTCATATAAGGTATCTCCCTGCTTTATGGTATAAGTATACCCGTTACAAAATTCATAATTCATATCACATTTCCTGATTACATTTTCCATATAATATATGAAAAAAAGAAAAAAAGGTGATTTTTTTTCCACATCTTTACGGTTGCAATCCCAAAAAAGATGTCATATAATAGGAAGTCGTGACAAAAAAGAAAACAACATCCTGTGAAGTGCAGCACATAATTGACTGTGAACAGTAGATAATATGTTTTGTAACAAATGGAGGACTTATGAAGTTAAACTACAATACGCTTGGAATAGATATCGGTTCCACAACGGTAAAAATTGCTATATTAAATACACAAGGAGAAATCATCTTTTCAGATTATCAGAGACATTATGCAAACATTCAGGAAACTCTTGCGTCCATTATTAGTGATGCCTTTGAAAAACTGGGAGAGGTGCAGGTTTCTCCCATGATTACCGGCTCCGGCGGCCTGACACTTGCAAAGCACCTGGAAATCCCTTTTGTGCAGGAGGTCGTAGCTGTTGCTTCGTCCTTAAAAGACTATGCACCACACACAGATGTTGCTATAGAGCTTGGCGGAGAGGATGCAAAGATCATTTACTTTACCGGAGGTATCGACCAGAGAATGAACGGTATCTGCGCCGGCGGTACAGGCTCCTTTATTGACCAGATGGCAAGCCTGTTAAAAACAGATGCCAAAGGGTTAAATGAATACGCAAAAAACTACAAAGCCATTTATCCGATTGCTGCCAGATGCGGAGTATTTGCAAAATCCGATATCCAGCCTCTGATCAACGAAGGGGCGACCAAGGAGGATCTTTCTGCATCTATTTTCCAGGCAGTCGTGAACCAGACCATCAGCGGTCTGGCATGTGGAAAACCTATCCGTGGAAATGTTGCTTTCCTTGGTGGTCCTCTCCACTTTTTAACAGAGCTTAGACAGGCATTTATTAAAACCTTGAAGCTAAAAGGGGATGCCATCATTGCACCGGAACACTCACACCTGTTCGCTGCCTCTGGTGCTGCCATGAATGCACCGGAAGAAGGACAGATTTCGTTAGGCAGCTTAAAAGAAAAATTATCAGAGGAAATCCACATGGAGTTTGAAGTCACCCGTCTGGAACCTCTGTTCCATAACGAAAATGAATATAAAGAGTTTTTAGCAGAACACTCAAAAAAAGATGTGAAAAAGCAGAGCTTTTCTGACTATAAGGGCAATCTCTTTTTGGGAATTGATGCCGGTTCAACTACCACAAAGGTTGCCGTTATTGCTGAAGATGGTTCACTTTTATATTCTTTCTATGATAATAATAACGGAAGTCCTTTAAAAACAACCTTACGTGCCATCAAGGATATTTATTCCAAAATGCCGGAAGGCACACAGATTGTCCGCTCCTGCTCCACCGGTTACGGAGAAGCTCTTATAAAAGCAGCATTACAGTTAGATGAAGGTGAGGTAGAAACGGTTGCCCACTACAATGCTGCCGCCTTTTTTGAACCAGAGGTGGATTGTATCTTAGACATTGGCGGACAGGATATGAAATGTATTAAAATCAAGAACCATTCGGTAGATAAAGTACAGCTTAATGAGGCTTGTTCATCCGGTTGCGGCTCATTCATTGAAACCTTTGCAAAGTCCTTAAATTATGAGGTTGCAGACTTTGCCAAGGTTGCACTTTTTGCAGAAAATCCAATCGATTTAGGTTCTCGCTGTACCGTATTCATGAATTCAAAAGTAAAGCAGGCACAGAAGGAAGGGGCAAGTGTTGCTGATATTTCTGCAGGACTTGCTTATTCCGTCATAAAAAATGCGCTTTTAAAAGTCATTAAGCTTACAGACCCAAAAGACCTGGGAGAAAAAATCGTGGTACAGGGCGGAACCTTTTATAATGATGCAGTCCTCAGAAGCTTTGAACGGATTTCCGGCTGTACAGCAGTGCGCCCGGATATTGCCGGAATCATGGGGGCATTCGGTGCTGCCCTGATTGCAAGGGATCACTATACCGGTGAAAAAACCTCCATGCTCTCTATCGAAGAAATCAATGCCCTGCGCTTTGAAACCTCCATGACACGCTGCAAGGGCTGTACGAACCATTGCCTTTTAACAATCAACCGTTTCACCGGCGGCAGGCAGTTCATCTCTGGAAACCGCTGTGAGCGCGGCATTGGAAAACAGAAAAATGAAAAGAATATTCCAAATTTATTTGAATATAAGAACAAACGGCTTTTTGAACATTATATCCCCTTGGAAAACAGCAGGGCAGAACGTGGTGTTGTAGGCATTCCGCGTGTATTAAACATGTACGAAAACTATCCATTCTGGTTTACGTTTTTCACAGAGCTCGGATACCGGGTAATTCTTTCCCCTGAATCCAGCCGGAAAATTTACGAACTCGGCATTGAATCTATTCCAAGTGAGTCTGAATGTTATCCTGCAAAGCTGGCACATGGACATATCAGCTGGCTGCTGGCACAGGGGATTGATTATATTTTCTATCCGTGCATACCTTTTGAACGGAACGAAACAGTGGAGGCAAACAACCACTATAATTGTCCAATCGTTACATCTTATGGAGAGAACATAAAAAATAATGTGGAAGAACTTAGAAATGAAAAAATCAAATATCAGAACCCATTTCTTTCTTTTGAAAGTGAGGAAATATTAACCAAACGCCTGGTAGAATTTTTTACAGAGGAAAATCATCTTCCGGCAAAGGAAATAAGAAAAGCCGCAAAAGCAGGCTGGGAAGAACTCATGCAGGAAAAGCGAGATATCGCCAGGAAAGGACGGGAAGTTTTAAAATATCTGGAAGAACATCATGCACACGGCATTGTTCTGTCTGGACGTCCTTATCATGTTGATCCGGAAATCAATCATGGTCTTCCGGAAATGATTACCTCGTTTGGCGTAGCAGTCCTGACCGAAGACAGCATTTCGGACTTAGGGGAAGTGGACCGTCCAACCATTGTCATGGACCAGTGGATGTATCACTCCAGGCTTTACCGTGCTGCCTCCTTTGTCAGCACAAGGGAAGACCTGGATCTGGTTCAGCTCAATTCCTTTGGCTGTGGTTTAGATGCTGTTACCACAGACCAGGTAAGCGATATCCTGACCAGACGGAATAAGATTTATACCGTCTTAAAAATTGATGAAGTGAATAACCTTGGTGCTGCCAGAATCCGTATCCGTTCGCTTTTGGCAGCCGTCCGCGACAGGAAGCGCAAGAATATCCTGCCGATACAAAAAGATACGGCTCATCACCGCATTCTGTTTACAGAAGACATGCGGAAGGAATATACCATTTTATGTCCGCAGATGTCACCGATTCATTTTGATATCCTTGTGCCTGCACTGGAGTCCTGTGGCTATCATGTGGAAATGTTGCCAAGTACACAGGAATGTGTGGATTATGGATTAAAATATGTCAATAATGATGC
>CADBMP010000253.1 GCA_902795775.1 uncultured Lachnospiraceae bacterium
GAAAAAGACAAGGAAACAGAACCGGAAACAACAGAATAAACAGGAATCGAAAAGCACCTTCGGAAGGAGGGGCTTTTTGGTGTGCATCTTATATTAAGGAAGAAATAACCTTTTTCAGGGAGAACCGAAGGAATGAGGATCATCTGAAAAGAACAGGAGAGTATACATGGGGAAATTAGAAAATCAGGATGAAAAGTGGGATCTTTCTAAAATATCTGGAAAAGAATTTGAACGTGAACAGAAGAAAAAGGCTCTGGAAATCGAAAAAATTTTAGAACGTTTTTTGAACTTTATGCCTCAGACAAATGCAAAGAAAGCATTACAGCATACCATATTTGAATCCATGGAATACAGCCTGATGGGTGGAGGAAAACGGCTGCGTCCCATGTTCATGAGGGAAGCTTATGCGCTGTTTTCCGGTTCTTCGGAAGAAAAAGAAACACTTTTTTATTTTATGGCAGCAGTAGAAATGATCCATACATATTCGTTGGTTCATGATGATCTTCCTGCTATGGATAATGATGATTTAAGACGTGGCAGGAAAACGACCCATAAAGTATATGGCGAGGCAATGGGAATCCTTTGTGGGGATGCCCTTTTAAATTTTGCTTATGAAACTGCTGTGAAAGGAGCCATGCTTTGTGAGGATAAAACTGCTGCGCTCCAGGCACTTTCTGTATTGACTGAAAAAGCAGGGATTTATGGCATGGTGGGCGGACAGGTCGTTGATGTGGAAATGACCGGAAAGCCTTTAACGGAAGAACAGCTGCATTTTATTTATCAATTAAAAACGGGTGCATTATTGGAGGCTCCGTTGATGATTGGGGCAATTCTTGCAGGAGCGGACCAAGAATGTGTGGCAAAGCTTGAACAAATTGGAAGCTCTATTGGCATGGCATTTCAGATTCAGGATGACATTTTGGATTTGACTGGTACCACGGAAGAATTAGGAAAAACGGTTCATAGTGATGAAAAAAATGACAAAACTACGTATGTGACGGTGTATGGAATGGATGCAGCAAAAAAAGCAGCAGCAGATTATTCTTATCAGGCTCTTTCCGGTTTGGAAGAGCTTTCGGACAGTCTGGGCGTGCAGAATCCATATCTGAATACATTGATCTTAGCATTGATTGGCAGAAAAAAATAATGTGCTGGTATACTAAGGTTTTCGGACAGTCTGGCAGGAGGATAAGGGAATCTGCAATGCAGAAAGCAGCAGTACAGAAAGCAGACCACTGAAATGAAAAGGCGGGGAGTAGAGCAGTGAGTGAATTATTGGACAGGATAAATCAGCCAAATGATATCAAGAAAATTGCTATGCAGGATTATACAAGGCTTGCAAAAGAAATCAGACGTTTTCTGGTTCAGAATATCAGCAGGACGGGAGGACATCTGGCTTCTAATCTGGGAGTGGTGGAGCTTACGATGGCTCTTCATTTGTGCATGGAATTTCCAAAAGATAAAATTATCTGGGATGTGGGGCATCAGGCATATACGCATAAGCTTTTGACCGGAAGAAAGGATGGTTTTCTTACGCTTAGGAAATACGGCGGCATGAGCGGGTTTCCATGCCATGCAGAGAGTGCTTGTGATGTGGTGGATACAGGGCACAGCTCTACGTCCATTGGGATTGCATTAGGGCTTGCAAAAGCGAGGGATATCAAAAAAGAAAATAGTACGATTGTGGCAGTGATTGGGGATGGGGCATTATCCGGCGGGCTGGCATATGAAGCGTTGAACAATGCGGCAAGACTGAAATCCAATCTGGTCATTGTCTTAAACGATAACCAGATGTCCATATCAAAAAATGTGGGAGCCATGTCACGCTATTTGGGAGACATTCGTACCAATACGAATTATACCGGGCTGAAAGAGGAGGTGGAACGGGCACTCCAGAAAATGCCGGGGATTGGAAACGCATTAACAGAGCGGATTCGTTCTGCAAAGGATGCAGTAAAGCGCATTTTGATTCCGGGAATGCTTTTTGAAGATATGGGCCTTACTTACATTGGTCCAATTAACGGGCATGATGTGAAGCAGATGATAAAGGCTTTCAGTAATGCGAAAAATATGAATAAAGCGGTTCTTTTACATGTTGTGACCCAGAAAGGGAAAGGATATCTGCCGGCCCAGAAAGACCCTGCCGCATTTCATGGGGTAGCTCCTTTTTATATACGCGATGGCAGAACAAAAGTCCGGGAAAAAACAGGGATTACCTATACCCAGGTTTTTGGTGATACTATTGTAAAGGCGGCGCGTGAAAATGAAAAGATAACTGCAATTTCCGCAGCAATGGCATCCGGGACAGGTCTTCTGGCATTTGCAAGAGAGTACCCGGAGCGTTTTTCTGATGTGGGCATTGCGGAGGAATATGCAGTGACCTTTGCAGCAGGACAGGCAGCAGGCGGTCTTCATCCGGTGGTGGCAATTTATTCTACATTTTTGCAGCGTGCGTATGACCAGATTCTTCATGATGTCTGTCTGAACCATCTTCCAGTCACATTTGCGATAGACCGGGCAGGTCTGGTGGGAAGTGATGGAAAAACGCATCAGGGGATTTTTGATATTTCTTTTTTGATGCAGATTCCTGATATTGTTTTGATGGCTCCCAAAAATGATCAGGAATTAAGGGAAATGTTAAAATTTTCTTTTGCTCTGGAGCGTCCTTCGGCAGTCCGGTATCCGCGTGGAGAAGCATGCACATTATTTTCAGAATTCTGTGAGCCTGTTGCATTGGGCAAAGCAGAGTGGCTGAAAAGAGGAAAAAAGGTTGCACTGCTGGCACTTGGAAGCATGGTGGAAACGGCAATGGAAGTGAGCAGACTTCTGGAAAAAAGAAAAATTTTGGTATCAGTGGTCAATATGCGTTTTGCAAAGCCAGTGGATGAAGAAGTCCTTGA
>CADBMP010000254.1 GCA_902795775.1 uncultured Lachnospiraceae bacterium
GGCATGTGGGTTTACTTTGAAAGTTCCCAAAGCACTTCCGGCAGAACTTCGCACTTGCTGCGAAGTTCGTGCAGCGCCAAGCCGCTGTTTTTGCGGCTTGTGTGCATCCGCCGGAGGCTGAAAAGTAAACCCACTTTCATTTATGGTGTTGCCGGAAGGCTGGCATGTGGGTTTACTTTGAAAGTTCCCAAAATAAAAAAGTTACTTTTTACACAATAATCCATGTGTAAAAAGTAACGATATTCTGACACTGGAAGAAAGCTGAATGCTTACGATTTATTCAACAATATATGGTTTTAAGATTTCAAGAATCTCATCCATTTTGTCATCATCATGAATGTTTAAATCAATAGCCTTGGATAAGTCCAGACTGAAAATTCCCATGATGGATTTTGCGTCAATTACATATCTTCCGGATACAAGATCAAAGTCAGTATCAAATTTTGTAACATCGTTTACAAAAGCTTTTACCTTGTCGATTGAGTTTAAAGAAATTTTTACTGTTTTCATATTTTTTACCTCCTATTTACTAACACTTATTTTTTATAATTCATATACTAACATTTTATGGAAAAAAGTCAATACATAAACAGGACAAAATAAAAAAACGTTTGTGTGATGTTGCAGTTCACACATGCGTTTGTAATTTATTATTCTCAGAGCCGCCGAAAGGAAGGGAGTCAGCAAAAGCTGGCTGGCGGCTCGCGGCGTGCAGGAGTGGAAATCCACCTCCTGCCTGATTTATAAAAATAAAAAGGAAGAAGAAAATGAAAGTTGCATTTTTAACACTTGGCTGTAAAGTTAATTTTTATGAAACAGAAAGGATGAAGGCGTGTTTTGAAGCTTCCGGTCACAGGATCATGAGCTTTGGGGAGCAGGCAGATGTTTATATTATCAATACCTGTACGGTGACAAATATTGCGGACCGTAAATCAAGAAAAATGCTGCACCGGGCAAAGAAAAATAATCCGGATGCGCTGGTGGTGGCAACCGGCTGTTATGTGGATTCATCAAAGGAGACGCAGGCAGAAGCATCGGGAATCGATCTTTTTGTACCAAACCAGGAAAAAGAGCATATACTGGAAATTGTGGAAGCGGCAGTACAGGAAAGAAGGCAGGCAGGAGAAGGTGGTTTCCGGTGTGAAGAAGCGGAGTGTGGACCAGAAAAGGAAGCCATGAAGGAAAATTTCCTGCTTAGCGCAGAGGCATTAAAGGAATCACGCACAAGAGCCTTTTTGAAGATACAGGACGGGTGCAACCAGTTCTGTACATATTGCATTATTCCATATGTACGCGGTCCGTTAAAGAGCAGGACAGAAAAAGAGGTGCTTCTGGAAGTGGAGGAGCTTGCGGGGCATGGTGTGCTGGAAGTGGTGCTTACAGGGATTCATTTGTCTTCTTATGGTGTGGACTGGTCCGGGAAAAAAAGTTTTTTAGAGTTGGAGGGAAGACCTCTTTTGGATCTGCTCTGGAAAGTTTCGGAAGTGGAAGGGGTGGAACGGATCCGGCTGGGGTCTTTGGAACCCAGAATCATTACAGAAGCATTTGTTCAGGAGCTTTCCCGGATAAAAAAGGTCTGTCCGCATTTTCATTTGTCTTTGCAGAGCGGATGTGATACGGTTTTGAAAAGGATGAATCGTCATTATACTTCCGGAGAATATCTGGAAAAGACGGAGCTTATAAAGAAATATTATGCCAATCCTGCCTTAACAACGGATATTATTGTGGGATTTCCGGGAGAAACGGAGGAGGAGTTTTGGAAGACCGTTGATTTTATGCAGAAAGCAGGCTTTTCCAAGGTACATGTGTTCAAATATTCCAGAAGAAGGGGAACCATGGCAGATGCAATGCCGGGACAGATTACAGAGGATATAAAGAATGAACGAAGCAGCTTGCTAATGGCAAAAGAAAAAGAAATGGAGATAAAGTACCGGAAAAATTTTATAAATAAAGAAGAAAAAATACTTTTTGAAGAAATAGTCTTATTTGAAAACGAAGAATACCTGACCGGGTACAATGAAAGATATGTTCGGACGGGGGTAAAAGTGCAAAGCAGGGAACAGGCAGAAAAAATGATCAACACGATTGGCAGGGTGTTTATTCCGGAGCAGGAGATTGCAGCAGGGGAAATGCTTTTTGGAAATTTGGCAGCACGAAGCCGTTAAAAATTGTGCATTAAAAGCACTTTCGGAACCAACGGTATCATGGAGTTTTTAAAAAAAGTATTGTTTTTTTGTTAAAATTATATTACACTAGTAGATAGTAAACAGTACGTGATAGAGGATGGAGGTCATTGCCTTATGCAAGAGATTAATAATACACAGTATTTTAGTGTGCAAAAGGATCAGGAAATTGAAGTAAAGGATGTAATTGCAGATATTTATGAAGCACTTACGGAGAAAGGATATAATCCCGTCAATCAGATTGTGGGATATGTGATGTCCGGGGATCCTACGTATATTACGAGCCATAAAGGAGCAAGAAGCCTGATACGTAAAGTGGAGAGAGATGAAATTATTGAATTACTGTTAGAAGATTATATAAAAAATAATTTTCTGTAATTTCATAGGAGTAGTGTAATATATTATTGACGGATTGTAGTTATTGTTCGTGAGCAGGATGCTTACAGGAAGTGTGAACGGTTAGTGATATGAGAATAATGGGTTTGGATTATGGTGCGAAATCGGTGGGAGTAGCTATTAGTGACGAACTTTTGTTGACTGCCCAGCCGGTAGAAACAATCTGGAGAGAAAGAGAAACGAAATTAAGAAAGACTTATGCCCGTATTGAAGAATTGATCGAGGAGTATGATGTAGAAAAGATTATAGTTGGACTGCCCAAAAAACTGAACAATGAAGAAGGAGAACGCTGCGAAAAAACACGTGAATTTGTGGAAGATTTAGAGCGTAGAACGGGATTGGAAGTAATTTTTGAAGACGAGCGGCTGACTACCATGGAAGCGGATGTGGTTCTTGGTGAAGCAGGAGTAGATAAGGAAAAACGTAAAAAATATATAGACAAGCTGGCGGCAAGCCTGATCTTAAAAAATTATCTGGAACGTATTTCAGAACGGTAAAGAAAACTGAACCAGGCGGAATTTTTATATAGGATGATGAATTGAGTGCTGATGGTTTTTTGCGCTTTTTTTCATTATGGGAAAAATTTTCATTGTGGGGAAAAATATGATAGGAAGTGGAGGAGGATATGAAACAAACAGAGAATGGAATATCGAAAACAGGAGATGGTGTTCCTAAAACAGGGGACGCTGTTTCTTCAAAAGGGGGCAGTGCCAACCCAAAAAAGGAGAACCATGTTCATAAGAAAAAAATGAACGGAGGGCCCAAAAAAGCAGGCAGTGGACCGAAAAAGGAGAATAGCATCAGCTTTCAGATGGACGATGGAAAAGAGGTTCGTTTTTTTGTATTAGAAGAAACCATGTTAGCAGGAGAAAATTATCTTCTGGTGAGCGACAGGATGGGAGATGAAGCTACGGCGTATATCATGCATGAGATTACGGAAGAGAATGAAGAACGGATATACGAGATATTAGAGGATGAGAAGAAAATAGAAGTGCTTTCCAAGGTGTTTTCAGAATTAATGGACAATGTGGAATTCAGATGACTCTCTGCGGCTGGCCTGTGCACAGTATGAAATGTGCCGGCTCAGGACATTGTTATGGATGAACGAAACCAGTGGTGCTTGAAATAGAAACGGATGTGTCGGGATAATGGACGGAATAAATTGAATGGAGCATGATACGGTGAGAAAGAAAGGTGGGAAATGAGATTGAGAAAAGAAGCAAATAAAGAAAAGGAAGAAGTGAAGAAAGAAGAAAAGCCAAAAAAACGGACGGTAAGAAAGATGGCGGCAGTCAGAACGGCAGAAAATAATGAAGAAAAAGAAACTGCAGGAAGCTTTATCAAAGGGGTTGCCAGACGCGGCATGAGGAAGGTCAGCAGCCAGGAAAGAGTAAAGAAAAAGGAAGTAGAGCTTGGAAAAGGCTTAAAGATTATTCCTTTGGGCGGTCTGGAACAGATTGGAATGAACATTACTGCATTTGAATATGATGACAGTATCATTGTGGTGGATTGTGGGCTTTCCTTTCCGGAGGACAGTATGCTTGGGATTGATTTGGTCATCCCGGATGTTACGTATCTGAAAAATAATATCGAAAAGGTAAAGGCATTTGTGATTACACATGGTCATGAAGACCATATCGGGGCACTTCCGTATATTTTAAAGGAAATCAATGTGCCGGTCTATGCGACAAAGCTGACCATGGGACTGATTGAGAATAAGTTAAAAGAACATGTCATGCCAAATCCTGTGAAGGAAAAAGTGGTAAGCTACGGACAGACGGTTCATCTGGGCTGTTTCAAGGTAGAATTTATCCGCACGAACCACAGTATATCTGATGCTGCAGCACTGGCAATTTACAGTCCTGTGGGGACAGTAGTGCATACGGGGGATTTTAAGGTGGATTATACTCCGGTGAACGGGGAAATGATTAACCTGCCGCGTTTTGCAGAGATTGGGAAAAAGGGCGTGCTTGCATTGATGTGCGACAGTACGAATGTGATGAAACCGGGATATACTATGTCGGAACGTTCAGTAGGAAAGACGTTTGACAATATTTTTGAGGACAATGAAAAGAACCGTATCATTGTTGCTACGTTCGCATCGAATGTGGACCGCGTACAGCAGATCATCAATTCTGCAGAGAAGTTCGGCAGAAAGGTCGTTGTGGAAGGGCGCAGCATGGTCAATGTGATTACAACGGCAACGGAGCTGGGATATCTGCATGTACCGGATAATATCATGATTGATATTGAGCAGATGAAGAATTATCCTTCGGAAAAGCTGGTATTGATTACGACAGGAAGCCAGGGAGAGGCAATGGCGGCACTTTCCCGCATGGCGTCAGACATTCACAGAAAAGTGAAGATTGAACCGGGCGATACGGTGATTTTCAGCTCTAAGCCAATTCCTGGAAATGAAAAGTCAGTGACAAATGTAATCAATGAGCTGACCAGAAAAGGTGCAAAGGTAATTGTGCAGAATACGCATGTGTCCGGCCACGCCTGTCAGGAGGAAATTAAGTTGATTTATGCACTGACAAAGCCACAGTATGCGATTCCGGTGCATGGGGAGTACCAGCATTTGAAGGCACATGCGGAGCTTGCAAGGCAGATGGGGATTCCAAAGGAGAATACCATTATCCTGTCTTCGGGAGATGTTTTAGAAATCAGTCCGGGACGTGCGAACCTCATTGGAAAAGTGCAGGCACAGGGAATCATGGTCGATGGTCTGGGCGTGGGCGATGTGGGGAATATTGTCTTAAGGGACAGGCAGAACCTGTCAGAAAACGGCTTGATCATTATTGTGCTGACGCTGGAAAAATATACCAACCAGCTTTTAGCGGGACCGGATATTGTTTCCAGGGGATTTGTCTATGTGCGTGAATCAGAGTATCTGATGGACGAGGCAAAGAGCATTGTATATGCGGCATTGGAGCGCTGCCTTGACCAGAATGTTTCTGACTGGTCAAAGATCAAGACAGAGATTAAAGACAGTTTAAGTGATTATTTGTGGAAGAAGATGAAACGGAATCCGATGATTCTGCCAATCATCATGGAAATAGATTAAAACAGGATTATAGCAGCCGGCAGTTTTTAGATGTAAAATGGGCCGGGACAGACGGGTTGGATAGGAGAGATTTTGAATGAATGAAGTAGAACGACTAATGGAAGAAATTATCCGTAAGCTTCCAGAGACGAGAACGTATAATCAGTATCAGACACTTTTAAAACGGGTACAGGAGCAGCCGGAGCTGTATCGCCGGATTGGGGATTTCAGAAGAAGAAGCCTGTGGGTGCGCACTGCAGAAAATATTGATAAGGTACATGAGGCAAATGAGCTTCAGAACCAGTTTAAGGATTTACAGAACAACGGTCTGGCAAATGATTTTATGATTGCTGAGAGACAATACTGCAGCCTGATCCGTAACTTACAGGAAATGCTTTTGAAGGGCTCACAGATTGAAACGGAGTTTTTAGATGAATGAGGAACGATTGGTGACATTTATTGATTCCCTGTCCTGGCAGCTTCCGGAGAAATTAAAGAAGCTGGAAAAAGAAGCATTAGAGGATGAGGTGCCCATTATCAGACGTTCCATGCAGTCACTTCTTGCCTTTTTGGTGCGGATGAAACGTCCGGTGAAGATGTTGGAAATTGGAACGGCAGTTGGTTTTTCAGGGATTCTTCTGCTTTCTTATGCAGGGGAGCAGGCGGTACTTGACACGATTGAAAAGGTGCCTGCAAGACTGGAAAAGGCAAAGGAGAATTTCCGCCGGTTCGGAGTAGAAAAAAGGGTATGCTTATATGAGGAGGATGCTGCTGTAGTGCTGTTTCAGTTAGCAGAGCAGGAAAAAAAATATGACCTGATTTTTATGGACGCTGCAAAAGGCCAGTATGAGGCGTTTTTGCCGGCAGTCA
>CADBMP010000255.1 GCA_902795775.1 uncultured Lachnospiraceae bacterium
CCCGCTAACGAACGGATATATTCATAACTGAAATCCGGCGTATACGGTCCGCCTGCCGTCGTTACATAATACAGTTTTTTTGCCTGACACAATCCATGTGGTGTTCCATCCTCTCCGTATTCAGAAACGATTCCTGTCACATAGATATTCTCCAGATATACCTTTAAAACAGCTGGAAAAGACAAATCCCAGAACGGTGCTGCCATGACAATGATATCAGCTTTCTTAAATTGTCTTGCTAGTGCAAACATGGGATTAGAAAACTCTCCCTTTTCTATAAGCTCTGTCCGTTTCTTAAGCCTCTCCTCCGAAAGCGGCTCCAGACCAAGCTCCGGAAGCTTCACTTCCTCGCAGTCTTCTCCAAGCTTCTGAATCAGACACCTCGCAATCTCATCTGTCCTTGAAGCTTTACGCACACAGGCATTTACATATAAAATCATAATTAACCTCCACTTATTCATTTTCCATCCAGATTACCTATTTTCATAGTTCCTAATTCGGAAATCACTGCAAGACATTAGATATTTCTATCTCACTGGATCCTAAACCGTCCTCATAAATATTGATATCGTACCGATACTCCTTGTCACCGTCCTTTATGGTAAATGAAGTAGTACCATAAGCATGTGCCTGAACGAAAACCGTACTGTCCTTCCCCGTTCCCGATACCCGAATGTCAGCTATCCCCGTATCATCAACCGTTACAGTTGCGTTCTCTGTCAATACAGGATTGTCAGGAAGAAACTGACTTGACGAAAATTCAGCGTTCTTCGGCATGAGTGCCAAAACTGCAACGACAGCGACCGGCACAAGTACCCCGATGATTTTCTGCGATATCTTCTCTGTAAATACATAAAGATAGATAAGCACCTGTGCTATACAAAACAACATAGTTCCTCTAATAAGTTTTATTTTTTGTAAGCCCATTCCTATATCAGTAAATTTTCAATACTTTTTATAGCATCCCCCTGTGCCATGGCAAGGTCAAATACATGCCCGCCGTGTTTTTTATCTCCTGAGAGGAAATGCAGGTGCACGCCCCTTTCCTTCTCTGCCGGGATCACATCCCCGTTACTCATCGCACAATAGCATTTTCCATCCAGCAGAACGCTCCTCAATATTTTCTTTCACAAACAATCCATCCTCACACAAGATTCTTTTTTCCCCTCCTTTCTGAAACGGATCATATTACGATTGTAACCTGTTGTTGTGAGGTACGCCTTTTCTTTATGAGCCTCCAGCAGACCACTGATAATAAAACTGCTGAGCCCGGTTACAGCCATATCCGGATCCGTGATATCAAAGATCTCCCCCGAATCCCTCTCGATCAGCAGTACAGAATCCTGTTCGAATAGCAGGGACAGCTCCACCAGCAGAGATTCTAATGCCTTTTTGTTTCTTTCGATGATGGTAAGGCCAATCATCACCACGACAAATTAACCGCCATGGTAAATGTTCCCGTAAACAGCTTGGAATGAAACTTTTTCCCGCAAAACCCACTTTTCTTCATATCTCTTTCCTCTCCTTTCATACCATACCCCTGTCTTATCAAAAGAGTGCCATAGGATATCACCGTAGGCACTCCCATAAGGAACGCCTTTTGTGAAGTCGTTCGCTCCTGCTCCACAAATTCCAGGCTTATCCCCAGATTATAGATCTTTACGATCGTTTCCGAGTCTATGCGATAGACTTTACCATAACCGCCGGAACCTATCATCTCACAGCCGTTAATACTTACTTCACGCAATGCCTTTCTCACATCGAGAAGTTCCGTAAATCGGTTGTACTCCTTTCGTTTTTGGGATCAGTTTCTGCCTAATCTGCCGTCCAGTGAAGAACGGTCTCGACATCTGCATAGGTCTTTCCCGATTCGTCCTTCTCTTTATTCAGGATTTCAAAGAATGTCTCTCCGGAAGGCAGGGTACTATCCGCCATCGGATCAAAGGATGTCCCATCACTGAACTTTGGTACCGCCTTATACTCCTTATATCCGTTTCCAAGATCGTTTCTTGTGACAGTAAAGGACAGGTCATGCAGTATCTCCAGAACGGATCTGTGGTTGTTCTCATCTTCTTTGAGCAGATTGTCATAGTAATACTGTAAATTCGCCACCCAGTCCAGGTGCTGATAGGTCGTATCTTCTTCAGGCGCGCTGGCATTTGGCCCAAGGATGTACCGGATCGGTGCGATTTCCGCATTCATGCTTGACCAGAACATCTGATAGGTGTCTTCTGCATTGCCTGTGCCCTTATTAAAAACGAAAGAGGAAGAATACATGGTCATACGATTGATTCAGATTCTCACCAAAAGATTGTTAAGCTTAAGTATAGAAGTATACTTAACATCTTTTGCCGTACCGAAAACCATGCGAAGCCCTATATGGCGCAGAATGTCTTTATCCGAGAAAAGCTCCATCTGTTTTACCGGATCAAACATATAGCAGTCATCTCTTATCCGAAGGATATAGCCGTCACTTTTCTTTATTACACGTACATCCAAACTATGTTTTCGGTTATCCTTTGAAAAACCATGCTCGATCACATTTCCTGCCATTTCCTCGACCGCAAGTGCCATATGATAGGCTCTCCGATCATCCAGACTATGAGCTTTGCAAAATTCCTTCACTTTACAAGAAACCATCGCGACCTCATCCATAGTTGTAATGCTGATATCTATCAATACCAAATGCAGCCATGGAAGCCACCCCCAGACAACGTCCGATTATCACGCCGTCAACCAGATTCCCAAGCATATGCGTCAATTCTGAAAAGAGGAATGCCGCAAACTGCATGTAAAATGCGTTTCTGATAATTCTGCTCTCTTGTACCATTTCCACTCATCAGTCCCCTGAGCCCTGCACTGGAAATATATTCTAAATTTTCCGCATCAAACAGGATATTCCTTTCCCTGCCCGATGAAAGGATATCAAAAATCTCCTTCTCCATCCCGGCTGCATTATTGCTGTCTATTCTGCCAGCCAGTTCAATCATCAGTCTTCCATCATTTTCCGTTACCTTCATTTCTGTCTCCTATTCCATATTTTCTATATTTTATAGCGTCCTTTTCACTGCCAGCATTGTAAGGTCATCGAACTGCGGAGCATCCCCCACAAACCCATCAACCGCTTTTTTGACCTGCAAAAGAAGGTTTTCCGGACTTACCTGATCTTGCCCCTCATTTCCATTCAGTGCTTCTAATGTGCGTTCGATTCCGAATAATTCCTCCTTCGCATCCGTTGCCTCTGCCACTCCGTCTGTATAAAGA
>CADBMP010000256.1 GCA_902795775.1 uncultured Lachnospiraceae bacterium
GGGCTTTGGTTAAAACGATACCTCTATCAAATGCCTTATATAGAAGAAATTATAAAGTGAGGAAATGAAGCTATGAAAAAATGGATGAAGAAAATGAATGTGGTATTGTTGGCTGGATTATGTGTTTCGGGCTGCGGCATGGGAAGTTTCCAGAAGTCCGAACAGGGACAGATGAAAACACAGGAGGAAAATGAAGAAACGACGGAACAGTCAGAGGCTGGCGCACCAGACACCGCAGAACCGGAGAATCAGGCACAGGAAGCAGGACAGCCGGAACAGGAAGCCTCCGGGACGGAGGAAGGGCAGGCGCAGATCAGTCCGTTAAGGAAAGATGTGGAGAACCTGACCGTGCTTTTTGCTGACGAGTGGCTTTCCAAATGGAATAAAGAAAAGACAAAATATATTCTGGAAACCTCTTATAATATTCCTAAATTATCTGCTGAGGATGGAGAGGAATACCCGGAGCTTGAAAAGGCACTGGCGCAGTATGGCAGTGCCGAACGGAAGCGCATGAAAAAGTTTTTTAAATCCACGGCGAAGGAAGCACAGGAAGTAGGAACGGATGACAGGGAATGGTTCATCAGGAGCTGGCAGTCTGTAGCAAGGGCAGATAACCGGGTGGTCAGCCTGATGACGAAATATACAGATTATACCGGAGGAGCGCATGGGCTTTTTTATACGGACGGAATCAGCTTTGATTCTGAAACGGGAAAGAAACTTTCCTTAAAGGATGTGTTTGTTTCTACGGATGAGCTTCCTGCCATTCTGGAAAAAAAGTTGATCAAAAAATATGGCAGGGATGCGTTCTTTAATTCTGAAAAAGAGGGAACCAGCATTTTTGCGCCGATTATGGAAGCGAATCGAATGCTGGAAGAAATGGAAACGGAACAGAAGTCAGAAAGCGAACAAAGCTCTGATGGCGGTAACAGCCCGGATTCCGGGAAAATCGTGCTAAAGGAGGAGAATTATACATGGTGCATCACAAATGACGGGGTGATTTTTTACTTTGCCCCGTATCAGATTGGACCGTATGGCTCAGGAGAGTTTGAATGTCTGATTCCGTTCCGGCAGAAGGATCTGTTCCAGCCGGTCTATACAGAAACAGCAAAAAAATATGCGCGTGAGCTTGCGTGGGACTGGAAGGATGAAACCGGCGGGGGGCTTAGGTATGAGGCAGATCTGGATGGAGACGGGATGCAGGACAAGCTCGCCATAGAATGGATTTCCTGTGATGAATACGTTTCCGGGGATTGTAATGTGAAAATCACTTATAAGGGCGTGAAGTGGAAAAAAGTGATTCATGGCTACTCATTTTCACCGGTGCTGATGCATATGAAGAATGGAAAAAATTATCTGTACCTGGGCGTGACCATGGAAAATGACTACCCGGATATGTTTATTTTTTCCTTAACGAAAAAAGGCGTAAAAAAGATTGGAAGAAGATATTTGGAATTTCATGGAGAAACGGACAAGGACGAAAGATATTACACTTCTGCGCCTTCTGACCCGGAAAAATTCAAGTTGGACACCAGACTGGACGTATTAAGCACATATACCGGCTGGAAAAAATATCATGTGGGCAAAAAAGGACTGCCGGTGGCAGATACGCCATATTATCATATTGAAACGTCTTTAGTCATGACTTCATTAAAAAGCATGAAGTTAGTGATCGTGGACGAAAAGGGAAAAAAGATAAAAACAGCAAGGATTCCGAAAGGGAAGAAATTTGCATTTTACCGGACAGATGCAAAGACCTTTGTGGATATGAAACTTCCAAGCGGAACCATCTGCAGGCTCCACTTGAACAGAAAGGGGAAAGACTGGTGGGAGGATCAGAAGGTAGAAGGAAAGCCTCTGGAGAAGATGTTTGAAGGCTACATGTTTGCAGGCTGAAAATGATTTTTTGGGGGGAGGCAGATGAAGAAAGCAGGATAAAATTAATTTTGGGGAGGCAAATGAAAAAAATGGAAGAAAAAAAATCAAAATGGCTGTTTCCTGTTACCGCAGGAAACCTGCTTTTATTGGTGGTATGCATTTTACTGAATCTATCCGGCAGATGGCTTGCGGGTGTCTTAGAGCTGCCTTTGTGGCTGGACTGTATTGGCACATTCCTTTCTGCTGTCCTTTTAGGACCATTAGGAGGAGCTTTGACCGGCGGCTGCACAAACCTTATACTGAATTTTTGGATACCTGGCCAGATTTGGTTTGCCTTTGTCAACATTGCCGGAGGGGTGGCTGTGGGAAGGCTCTTTCCGAGAGACAGAAAAATAACAGCCTTTTCGGTGGTTGCCACTGCCATATATGCTGCATTTATCATGGTGGTCATTTCAACTCCGCTGAACATGGTCTTTCATCATGGGCACATAGGAAATATATGGGGAGATGCCCTTGTGGATATGCTGGCTCCAAACATCAAGGCTGTCCTGCCGCGCTGCTTTTTAGGAGAACTTTTTATCAATGTTCCCGATAAGGTATTGAGTATTCTGCTTGTTTTGACAATCTATTATCTTATCAAAAAAAATGCACAGGAAAATTCGTTAAAGTCAAAAAAAGAGCTGTCTGCAAAAGCATTCTTTTTTTTCCTGCTTTTTGCTTTTTCTGGTGCTGTCGGGACACCTGCAGGAGCTCTTGCTGCCGTTGATTATAATTCAGATTATGTGGCGACGGTTTATGGGGAAGAAAGCGGACTTGCTTCCATCGAAATGAATTCGATTGTACAGACAAAGGACGGATATCTCTGGGCAGGCTCTTATTCCGGCCTGTATCGTTTTAATGGTTCCAAATTTGAAAAAATCAATTTAGACGGGCGGATCAGCAATGTCACCTGTCTGTTTGAGGATAGTCTTGGAAGGCTCTGGATCGGTACGAATGACAGTGGAGTGTTCTGTTATGATATGTCGTCCCATGCCGTTTCCATGTTTTCTGTAAAAGACGGGCTTTCGGCAAATTCCATTCGTTCCATCTGTGAGGGAAAGGAGCAGGTCATTTATGTCAGTACGGCTTCCAGGCTGTGCCGCATCACAAAAGTCGGAATTGTTTCTGTATTTGACAGTCTTGAGGATCTTAACTGCGTTTATAATCTGTGTTTTTTCAAAGGGGAATATATTACCGGGGTGACGCAGAACGGACTTTTATTTGTTTTAAAGGATGATGAGCTTTTAGCTTCAAGGAAATATGAAAATGAACCGGATAGAACAAATCCGGTTTCTTATACTGCGGCCGCCTGTGATGGTTTCGGTAACTTTCTGGTGGGCACAACGGGCGGTATTTTTGAACGTCTTTATTTTAACGGGAAAAGCTTCCGGCAGAAAGGAAGCCGGGTGCAGCAGGATATTTCCATGGCAAATTATATTTTATACAGTGAAAAAGCAAATGGTTTTTTTGTGGCTGCGGCAAATGGTTTTGCCTTTGTGGATACTGCAGGACACATGGAAAATCTGACAAAGCAGAATTTTTCCAGTGCCATTACCCATGTACTCGTGGATTATCAGAATAATGTCTGGTTTTCCTCCAGCAAACAGGGAATCATAAAATTGTCTGAAAACCCATTTGTAAATATTCTGAAAAATAAAGACCTGATCAAAAAAATTCCGTCCGGTGCGGTCAATGCCACCCTTTTGGATGGAAAAATCCTTTATGTGGGGACGGACAACGGGATGTTCGCCTTAAATATGGCAAACAATACATTGGTGAAAACAAAATTTACCCCGCTCATAGAAAAACTGGGCGGCGAACGGATCCGCCATATTATGCAGGACAGCAAAGGCGGACTCTGGGTATCCACGTATGGGGAAATCGGTCTGGCGAACATGGCTGTGGATGGAAAGATCACGCTTTATAACGAACAGCGTTTTGGACTGTCTGGCCGCCGTTTCCGCTTTACACTGGAATTGAAGAATGGAGAGATTGCTGCATTTTCTACCGAGGGAATCATTTTTTTGCGGAATGGAAAGGTAGTCCGGACGATTGGGGCGACCGATGGGCTGATGGTTCCGCAGATTTTGTCAGCAGTAGAAACGGCAGAGGGAAGTCTTCTTGCCGGGTCAGACGGGGGCGGGGTATATGTGATAAAGGATGGAATCATTACGGATATCATAGATGCGGAGGATGGCCTCAGCGCATTGATCGTTTTAAAAATTGTGCCATGTGAAAAGGGCTGCCTGTATGTGACCAGCAACGGGATTTATTTTGCAAATAATGAAGAAAAAATCAGAAAGCTGGAAAATTTTCCGTATGCAAATAATTATGATATTTACATTACAGAGGATGGTGCGGCATGGATTACCGGAAGTGCCGGAATTTTTGTTACGAACGTGGAAAAAATGATACAGGATAAAAAATACCAGTATGTCCTTCTAAACAAAAAATGGGGGTTAGATACCACATTTACTGCAAATGCATGGAACAGTGCGGATGGGGATGATTTCATTCTGTGCTGTACAGACGGACTTCGCCGGATCAACACAAAAACATACCATGATTTTAACCGGAATTATAATATTATTATTCATTCTTTTATACATAACAATAAAAAAAATGTGCCGTTCAAAAATAAGAAATATGTGATTCCTTCCGGCAGCGGCACCCTGCGGATCTACCCTGTGATTTTAAATTATACTATGTCCGATCCGCTGATATCCATTTCCGTGGAAGGCGTGAAACGGCTGAAAATAAAAGCACATCAGTCAGAGCTTCCAGAAATGTATGTGAATGATTTTCCATACGGAAATTATATTCTCCATGTGCGTGTCATGAATGAAATTGACGGGAGCATTTTAAAAGAGGCTTCTTTTCCGGTCTACAAGGCTTCCAGATTATATGAACACCGGTATTTCAAGCTTTACCTGCTGTTTGTCTGTGCCATGATTGTTGGCTTTCTTGCATGGCTGGTGGCGGAGATGAGCAATATGGCGGTCATCAATCAGCAGTATGACCAGATCCGTGA
>CADBMP010000257.1 GCA_902795775.1 uncultured Lachnospiraceae bacterium
GTGTATATTCAACTTCATTTTACCGTTACCGAAAAAAAAAATCAACCCCGGCACCGGAAAAAGAGCTTTATTTTTCACGCACCCCTTTTTTCTGCTTTAATCATCATACTTTTTCAGGCATTTCTTGGTATCTGCCTCCACCAGGACCACATCCGGACCAATGCGGATGATATCACAAAATGGAATGATGTACTCCTGATCCCTTCCAAGTATCCCAAAGACTTTACATGGACCTGGAACAATCAGGGAAATCATCTGGCCGGTCTTTAAATCAAAGTCAACATCACAGATTTTTCCCAGCCGCTCCCCGTCGCACACGTTGATCACTTCTTTTTCCTTGAGTTCGCAGACTCTCATAAAAATCCCCCCATGCCGGGCACTTCTTGCTATATATTTTATGCCGGTTCATGTCAGGTATTCCTTCATGGAATGGAGTGCTTTCTTTTCCAGACGGCTGACCTGTGCCTGTGAAATATGGATTTCCTCTGCCACCTCCATCTGTGTTTTTCCCTCAAAGTAACGTAAATGAATAATTTTATGCTCCCTGCTGCTTAAATGCTCAATCGCCGCCTTTAATGAAATCTCCTCAATCCAGCTCTCCTCCTTGTTTTTCTTGTCGCTGATCTGGTCCATGATGTGAAGGGTATCCCCACCCTCCCCATACACCGGCTCATACAGGGATACAGGATTTTGAATGGCATCTAGCGCAAGTACAATATTTTCCACAGGAAGTTCCAGTATATTTGCAATTTCCTCTACGGTCGGCTCCCTGTCATTTTCCTTCATAAATGCTTCCTTTGTATAAATTGCCTTATATGCAATATCCCGGATGGAACGGCTGACGCGTATGCTGTTGTTGTCCCTCAGATACCTCCTGATCTCTCCTATGATCATCGGGACTGCATAGGTGGAAAACCTGACATTCAGGGTCACATCAAAATTATCCACTGATTTCATCAGCCCGATGCAGCCAATCTGGAACAGGTCATCAATGTTTTCCCCGGAGCCTGCAAAACGCTGGATAATGCTTAAGACCAGTCTTAAATTTCCTTTAATGAATTCCTCTCTTGCTTCTTTATCTCCCTTTTGTATCTTGTGAAATAATTTCGTTTTTTCCTCCTCTGTAAGAAGTGGCAGCTTTGAAGTATTTACTCCGCAAATCTCTACTTTATACATAGGCATGTGTGTTCTCCTCCATACAAAAAGGTTCTTATGTATAAATTAGGATTGACCAAATGGAAAAAATTATACTAAACCTGCTGCAGCTTTAAAATTTCTTTTTTGAGCCGTTTCATGATCTTTTTTTCCAGACGGGAAATATAAGACTGGGAAATCCCTAACAGCTCCGCCACTTCCTTCTGCGTTTTTTCCCTGGAATAATGACCATCCAGTCCAAAACGAAGCTCTATGATCTGCCGTTCCCTCTGGTTCAGCTTTTCTAATGCCAGCCTCAGAAGACGTTTATCCACCTCCTCTTCCAGATCCTTTGATATTATGTTTTCATCCGTCCCTAAAATATCAGACAATAAAAGCTCATTTCCATCCCAGTCCACATTCAGGGGCTCATCAATGGAGACCTCATAACGCAGCTTGTTATTTCTTCTTAAATACATCAAAATCTCATTTTCAATGCAGCGGGACGCATATGTGGCAAGTTTTATCTTTTTTACCGGGTTAAAGGTATTGATTGCCTTAATCAGACCGATGGTCCCAATGGAAATCAAATCTTCCACGCCAACACCTGTGTTATCAAATTTTTTGGCAATATAAACAACAAGCCTTAAATTGTGTTCAATCAGTTCATTTCTTGCTTCCTGCTCCTCACTTGTACCGATTTTTTCAAGCACCCTGCTCTCTTCTTCGGAAGAAAGCGGTGCCGGAAGGATTTCTGCCCCGCCTATGTAATGGATTTCCCCTCCCCTTCTTGCACGAAAAAATCCCCTGATTTCCGGCATAATCCTCAGACTAAATTTATTTGACATTGTAATCTTCAACATAATACTCTCCATTTCTGCGCTGTCTTCCGGTTTTTTTAGAACCTCCGGACCTGTGGCAGACAGCGCACATGCACAGGACCGGAGGTCTTCCCTGTTTCACATGATTACCTGAAACTCCGAAGATTCCTCAATAGAGCTACTGATGGCAGCCAGTACCTTTTCTCTTTTTTCCTTTTTCTCCTTTATTTCCAAAGAATCGACCCGGAATGCCTCCAAAACCCCGTTTCCGCCCACAGAACGGTATGGTATCAGAAGCAGTTTTTCTTTATCCGGATGCAGACGTTTTGCCGCTCCCTCAGAAATCAGGATCACGCCCTCTCCTGTGTATGGACTGACAAGCCCGTTCCCTGTGTCATACAATGCTTTTGTTTCTATGTATTCCTTGCGGAAGACAATTTTCACATGAAATATATTTTTCTTCCTTTTCAGTTTCATTTCCGAAAGCATTTCCATCCGCAGCAGAAAAAGTGCCAAAAAAAGACAAAAGATTGCAGAAAACAGCAAAATAGCAGAGGGCTTTTTTATGACTCCCCGAAACATATGCATAAAAGCCGAAATGCACCCTCCTGAAAAGCATACGATTACAGCAAGCACAAAGAAATCCTTGAAAAAACTGCGGAGTCCTTCGTAACGAAAGCCCAGCCGCAGAAGAAAAAGCTGCTCCGGCAGAACAAGAAGCTGCCCTGCATACGGGAACCGGAAGCAGATAAACGGCAGGAGCACAGCAAATACCGCCATGACAAAAGAAGCAAGCACCATCCTTCCCATTCTCTGGTATTTCTGTCTGAAAAAGGCAGTCGTCATCAAAAAAAACA
>CADBMP010000258.1 GCA_902795775.1 uncultured Lachnospiraceae bacterium
ACGCAACACGCGCCTGGCACGCAAAGTGGAGCAAGCCCCTCATGAGTGAGGGGTTGGGGAGTTGAAGTGGGCTTGCCCACTTTGTTCTCTTTATTTGTTCCTGCATACAAGATTAAAATCATGGAATATCAAACACATTTTTCAAGAGTGTCTGATATGTCTCGGTCAATTTCCTAGGAACTGTCTGTTAAGTGTTTTAGGGGGTAGAAATCTGAAAAGAATTGTGTTATCTTCATACACGTCAACAGAAAACAAAAAGCGGCTGTGGACAGAAAGAAAAAGCAGCCGTAAAAAGGTAACAAAGATACATGATGTTCATTTTGAACCGAAGGAGGATCCAATGAAAGTAAGTCATCAGTCAGATTATTACCCATTAACAGCAGCTCAGAAAATGCATCATCAGTGGATTTTGGATTACAAGACCCAGCAGGTTTCCGGTGTGAGCGTAGTTGCCTCTCTCCAGGCACCGCTTGATTTTGGATTGTTAAAGAAGTGCCTTCAGTTAGAGTTTGAACGCTACGGCTGTATGAGGATCCGGATTACAAAACCGGATGCAAAAGGAGAGTCAAAGCAGTACATTGTGGATAAGGATACGAGAGATATTCCAATTAAGGATTTATCCGGGATGAGTATGCAGGAGGCGGATTGCCTGATGCAGAGCTGGGCATA
This sequence comes from uncultured Lachnospiraceae bacterium, assembly GCA_902795775.1. Classification (GTDB taxonomy): domain Bacteria; phylum Bacillota; class Clostridia; order Lachnospirales; family Lachnospiraceae; genus Butyribacter. The sequence goes on from CADBMP010000258.1 coordinate 670, forward strand.
TCAGACATTCGATGGAGATGATATTCCATTATGTGATCTGACCATGATGAAGCTGCCGGATGGGTTTAACGGATTCTTCATTCACATGGATCACAGACTGATTGATTCCTGTGGAATCGTGGTTATGATTAATGACATCATGCAGTTATATACACACTACCGTTTTGGTTCAGAGTATCCGTCAGACCTTGCAGATTTTGAGATGGTGCTGGATAAGGATCTGAAACGTGCAAATAGTGAAAAGAGATTTGCAAAGGATAAAAAATTCTGGGATGACCAGTTAGACGCACTTGGCGAACCGCTTTACTCTGATATCCAGGGACCGTCCGTACTGGAGGAGGCCAGAAAGAAACATGGCAATAAAAAGCTTAGGGCAGCAGATATTGAGCTGAAGGATTTATTTGTGGATGTAAAGGATTACATACTTGAGCCGGAGCCGACAAGGAATCTGATGGACTTCTGCATGAATCACCAGCTTTCCATGACAAACCTTCTGCTTCTGGGAATCCGTACATATCTGTCAAAGGCAAATGACGGACAGGAGGATATCACCATTCAGAATTTCATTTCCAGACGTTCCACGCATGATGAGTGGACTTCCGGTGGAAGCCGTACCATTATGTTCCCATGCCGGACGGTAATTTCACCGGATACGGATTTCCTTTCTGCAGCTTATGAAATTCAGAATGTGCAGAATAAGATTTATATGCACAGCAATTATGATCCGGCCCTGATTGTAGAAGAAATGAGAAAGCGTTATCACACGCCGGAGCATACTTCATATGAAAGCTGCTATCTGACTTATCAGCCGATGCCGGTGAAGCTTGATAACCCGCATCTGGCAAATACACCGCAGCATTCCAAGTGGTTTGCAAATGGGGCAGCAACAAAGAAGATGTACCTGACGGTGTCGCACACACCGGATGGAGGCATGAATTTCTCATATCATTATCAGACAGCTCACCTTGTGGAGCATGACATGGAGCTTTTATATTACTACATGATGAGAATTTTATTTAAGGGAATTGCAGAGCCGGATATGACCCTTGGGGAAATCATGGAGAGTGTCTAAGAATTTGCAGGGAGTGTTCTTATTATTATCAGAGAGATTGATGAGTATTGAGGTTTTTAATTAACTGGACTTATGATATCTGACTAAAATCTTGCATATATGGATTTTTGGCAGATATCAATTAGTCCGGATTATTAAAAAACGATATATTAGAGGAAGTTTGAGGGATAGGCAGAGGGAGAGCATAAATTTTTATGCAGGTTATATTTATAGCTTATAAATTTAATATCTTATAAAAAAATTAGTATTTTATAAATAATCAAAAAATATAAAAATCAGGAGGATAAAAAAATGACATCAGAAATGCAGTTTAAAAAAATCGTGGGACAGTATTGTGAGGTAGCACCGGAGGATATGACGAATGATTTAAGATTTCGTGAGGACTTAGGTTTCAGCTCTCTTGATTTCATGTCATTTTTAGGAGAATTAGAGGATGAGTTCGATGTGGAATTAGAGGAGGAGGATGCACTGAAAATTCTTACTGTGGGCGAGGCACTGGAGCTTTTGGCAAGATTACAGGAAGAGGGGTAATGACCGCCTTTGGAAAGAAACAGTTAATGTTGATGTGTGATTCATAGAAAGGGGAAAAACAATGCTGATTCGGGATATTATTGAAAATAGTGGGGAGAAGTATCCGGAGATTCCGGCAATCCGCTGGCTGGTAAAAAAGGATATTGTAGACAGGACATATCGTGAGCTGTTGGATAATGTGAAAAAAATTAGAAAAGGACTTTTGGCGAAGGGATTTGCCGGAAAGCATATTTCCATCATTGGTGTCAGCTCTGTGGAGTGGATGGAAAGCTATTTAGGAATTATGACCGGAAAGAATGTAGCAGTACCTTTGGATGCAGGACTTCCGGCAGAGGATTTGATTGATCTTATCAATCGTTCGGATTCAGAAGGATTGTTTTTGACCCCGAAAGCAGAAAAGCTTCTTGAGCCTGTGTTGAATCATTGCAGTGCATTAAAAAATATCTGGATGCTTCAGGAGGAGGGTTTCGTTGTTCCGGGAGAGGTATCCGCACTTGCAGCAGAGAAAAATGTAATTATTTCAGATATGACGGATTTTCTGGAAGATGGAAAGATTCCTGCAGATGCGCCGGATTCTGACAGACCTGCGCCGGATGATATTGCGACCATCATCTTTACCTCCGGGACTACCGGAAAGAGCAAGGGCGTCATGCTGACACAGAACAATCTTGCAGCAAATGTGGAATCAGTGGATTACGAATCAGAGCCGGGAAGCATACTGCTTAGCGTACTTCCAATCCACCATGCGTTTTGTCTGGTTATGGACTGGATGAAAGGTTTTTCTTTGGGAGCGACCATCTGTATCAATGATTCCCTGCTGCATATGGTGAAGAATATGGGCGTGTTCAAGCCGGGTGTCATGCTGATGGTTCCGTTGATGATTGAAACCATTTATAAAAGGCTGGCCGCAGCAGACCCTTCCATTCCGAAAAAGGTGATTGCAGATAATGTGTTTGGCGGAAGGCTGCATACCATTTTCACCGGAGGAGCGCATCTGGATCCATATTACATAGATAAGTTTGAAGAGTATGGGGTTGAGGTTTTAGAAGGATATGGCATGAGTGAGTGTTCACCGGTCATCAGTTCCAATACAGTAAAGGAACACAAAAAGGGTTCCATTGGAAAGCCGCTCTGCAATGCAGAAATTTCTTTTGATAACGGAGAGATTCTGGTAAAAAGTACCAGCGTGATGGCAGGATATTATAAAATGCCACAGGAGACAGAGGAGACTTTGAAGGATGGCTGGCTTCATACGGGCGATAAGGGCTATATGGATGAGGATGGATTTTTATTTATCAATGGACGCGTGAAGAATCTGATTATTTTATCCAATGGAGAAAATATTTCACCGGAGGAGATTGAGAATAAGCTGGCACTTGGTGAATTGGTCGGCGAAGTCATCATTACCGGTGAGAACAATGGCCTTACTGCAAGAATTTTCCCGGATCCGGAGGTTGTACAGGCAAAGGGATATTCCGAAGAGGAAGTGAAGACAGAGCTCCAGAAGTTTTTGGATGAATATAATAAGGCACAGCCTACCTACCGCCAGATTACAGGCCTGGTGGTTCGTAAGAATCCGTTTATTAAAAATTCCACAAGAAAAATAAAGAGGCAGGATGTTCTGATTGATGAGCCGATAGAGGCATAATCTGCCCTGATACAGAAAAAACGGAGTGGTCAAAATGTAAGTTATTTTGACCGCTCCGTTTTTGTCAAGTTATTTGTGTAAGTATTTTTATACCGCTTCGTTTTTCTATCTTGTCATTTCATCTAATTTTTCTAAATTATTGAGGAACAGGGTTTCTTTTCCATTGTTATCCAAAAGCCACAGGCCAAAGAACAGCTTTTCATCAATTTTGACACCAATGCCGTAGCCTGCGGCCTCGTCAATGTCACGTTCTTTTTTGTAGTGGTTCATAAACACCTGATACACATGTGCAGATTCTGTAATGTGCATGGCTTCTTCAGAGTGTGAACTTGGTTCATTTCCCATTTCCGTATGGCTCAGAGGAAACTGCCTGCCATCGGTAGAGTAGACAAGCAGGGATTTTCTGGGGATTCTCTGCAGGACATCTACAATGGTGGATTTGTAAATTTCATTTTGGGATTTCAGGTTATTGAACAAATCGTTTAATTCATTGATTGAGTTTTCGTCTTTGGCTTTGGCAAGCCGTTGTAAATTGATAGACTCATTCATTTTTTTGACCTCCTTTTAGTATGGATATTGTTATTGTATTTTGTTATTTCTGCGCCCTGTAAAAAATCCGGTTTTGCCGCAGCATCAGCATCAGTCGGTGCAGAATTGCATTTGAATAGATAGTAACATGTAAATATTTATTATAAAAAAGGAAGTATGCCCGTAATGAAGACTTTTGTTAAGATATCTGCTACCTGTTCTGCTGGTGTTTTAAAATTTTCTGCAGTCCATTTATGAAGGACACCAATGGTGCTTCCAATGGAGCAGGCAATCATAAAGGAAAATTCTTCTTTTTTGTTTTCTGCGGAGAAGGTAGTCTGTGTGACCTGTTTTACATAATGATGAAACATGGTTATCATTTTTTCAAAAAAAACATCTTCTCTTGGTGTCTGTAAAATAATAATAGCTAAAAAAGGATTTTTCTTTGTGTATTCGCAAATGGTCAGAAAAAAAGATTTGCACATATCCTGATCGTTTTTTGGGTGGAAAGTTTCCATCAGGGAAAAGATATGTTCAATCGTCTTATCTTCTACTGCTGTAATCAAATCCGGGATATTTTCGTAGTGATTATAAAAGGTACTTCTTACAATCCCAGCTTTTTTTATGATATCCGATACAGTAATTTTATCTAATTCTTTTTCCTTCAGTAATAGAAAAAAAGAATCATAAATGGCTTCATCTGCGACATGATATCTTTCGTCCTGTTCATTTACGTTTATCATACTTTTCTCCTTGAGGTTCTGGTTTCTAAAACTGCGCATGTTTTCTTCATATAACAGAGTTCGCAGAGTTTGCCGCTTTTGCAAACTCCGAATGGCTCGTGCAAAGCACGAGACTATTATACCATAAAATGTCCATAAAGAAAACGTTTTTGTTTTCTACTTGTAAAAATACAGAGTCTGTCATAAAATAAAAGAGAAAGCAGGCTGTAAAAAAGAGAATCCGGGTGGATAAATAGAATAAATGGAGGAACTGATATGACAGATAATATTAGTGTAAATACACAGAGCAGTATTCGGATTGGCGGAAATAAAATTTTTTATTTTGATCCTTTTGGCATTAGTGGGAACCCACAGGATGCGGATGTCATTTTTATTACTCATGATCATTGGGATCATTTTTCTCCACAGGATATTTCTAAAATCAAAAAAGACGATACAAAGCTCGTGGCACCGGAAAAAATGAAAAAACAGGTATTACAGGAGGCTGGGATTGCAGAAAAGAATATTTCATTTGTGAAACCTGGACAAGATTTTTCCGTTTTGGAGAAATATGCTGTTAAGACGATTCCGGCTTATAACAATGTCAAGCCATTTCACCAGAAGCATAGTGGATGGTGCGGGTATGTTTTGAACATTGGGGATATCCGTTATTACATTGCCGGAGATACGGATGATATCAAGGAGGCCAGAGAGGTTGTGTGTGATGTGGCACTTGTGCCTGTCGGCGGGACTTATACCATGAATCCGAAAGAGGCGGCTGTTTTTATCAACACAATCCGTCCAAAGGCGGCAATTCCGACGCATTACGGAAGCATTGTTGGAAAAGCTGAGGATGGGGAGAACTTTAAAAAACTGGTGGATAAAGAAATTATAGTGGAAATCCGGCTGTAGGCGGTGGTAGAATACGTATATTAGCACAGGGGCGCAAATGCTTTCCGGCGTCTGCAGGATGCGCCCCGTGTGTGTTTGGAATTTTCATTGTTCCTTTCAAAAAATATAAAACTTATATAAAAAACTGACAAATTTTGCGTGCGAAGGGTGTGTCCGGCACAAAAAATTACAGCTTTATTCCCTGTAACAGTTTTGCAAAAGGACTTTCATCCTGGCTGCCTGCCTCTTCTGTTTCTTCCTGTACCTGATATTCTTTTGGAATCTGATATTCTTCTTCTTTCTCTTCCTTTTCGGCAGAATCTTCAGTAAGAGCTTTAATGCTGAGAGAAATACGGTCGCCCTCCAGCTTTAAGATTTTTGCATGGACTTCCTCGCCTAATTTCACTACTTCTTTTGGAGATTTAATAAAACGATTTGTGATTTGCGAAATGTGGCAGAGTCCTGTTAATCCTCCGCCGATATTGATAAATACACCGTAAGACTCCATGCGTTCTATCGTACCGGAAACTGTTTCGCCTACACTGAGCCTGCCTATTTTTTCTCCTTTTTCAATTCGTGCTTTTTCCTGTGCAGGAATTTTGGCAGAAAGTACCAGTCTGCGCTCAGCTTTATCCGCAGTAATCACTACGACTTCTAACGTCATGCCAACATAACCGGCAGTATCTTCCACATATTCCAATGCTAACTGGGATGCAGGAATAAAAGCGCGGATACCTTTAAAATAAGCTACGACACCAGAAGGCACTGCTTCGGTAATTTTTACCTGATAATGTGTGGCATTTTCCAGATCGTTTTTTAAATCGTCCCAGACAGAGATGGCATGAGCCTGTTTCCATGAAAGAAGAACACTTCCTCTGCTGTCCTCTGAGTCAATGACCATTGCCTGAATGGTATCGCCAATAGAAACATCATTTTTAATGGAAAACGCAGGGTCATCACTGCATTCTTCCAGAGGAATGATGCCCTCCGTATAATAATTCAGGTCTACCGTAATTTCTGTATCAGAAATACCAATTACGGTGGTGTCAATTAAGTCGCCTTCGTGTAAAATCTGAAAAGAGCGTTCTAACTCTGTCTCAAAATCCTTCATAGATGTTTTTTCTTCCATAATGCTTTAATCTCCTCTCCATTCGGTTTCCGTGGCTGCACTTCATACGTTTGTGTAACAGGAAGTAACTTCGTTATTGTGATGCACATAAACTGCAAGTCAGCGAAAGAAGCTTTTGCAGTCTGGTACTGCAATCTTCAAATTTTTTTCAAAAAAGCCTTGTACGTTATCTAAAATACTGAATTTTAAGGCTTTCAAACATGCTTCGGCATGTTAAAAATTCCCGACACAACTGTGTGAAGTGTAACTTTGGATGTTCGTTATGATGTACAAGTATAGCACGTTTATGGAAGTCCTGTCAAAATTTTACTGTGTTCATTCCACGAGTATGATACACTCGATTATAACCACCCATATTCTGCTGTGGCTGACGTTCATTCCACGAGTATGATACACTCTGCAGATGCACCATCCTCCTTTGCGCGTATCAGGGCAGTGCCTTTTTTTATTGCATAGATGGTGCCGTTGTCATCTACGGTGGCTACACTTTTTTTGCTGCTGCTCCAGACAGGCTGGTTTCCGGAAGAAACCTTTGCGGTGAGTGTTAGATGCTCTCCCATGCGGAGCGTTACGGAAGTTTTGCTTAAGGAAATGGAAGGTGATTTTACTGTTACGGTGCAGCTTTTTTTTACACCATCTACGGTGGCAGTAATAGTGGCGGTTCCATGCTTTAGGGCAAGGACGCTGCCGTTTTCGCTTACGGAAACAACGGAATTTTTATTGGACTTCCAGATCGGTTTGATTCCGGATGAAACGGAAGCGGTCAGCTGGAATTTTTCATTTCGGTACATCGAAAGAGTGGTCTTGTTAAGAGAGATGGAAGGTTTTTTGACGGTCAGCATACAGTACGCAGAAGTTTTATCTGCTTTTACGGTAATGACCGCCTCTCCTGGCTTTAATGCGGTGATGAGCCCTGTCTCTGAAACAAGTGCTACGCTTTTCTTGCTGCATTTAAAT
>CADBMP010000259.1 GCA_902795775.1 uncultured Lachnospiraceae bacterium
AATCGGCGTGACAGGATTCGAACCTGCGGCCTCATCGTCCCGAACGATGCGCTCTACCAAACTGAGCCACACGCCGCCGGATTGCTGTCCTGTTTCATACAGCAACCTCAACACTGCTTTTCCATTATAACAGCAAATTGCAAATCATGCAAGTATATTTTCTAATTCTTTCCGAATTGCTTTTATAAAATCTTCACTATTTAATACAGTAACATCTTCCAGACTGGTAATCAGTGCCAGATCCCTTGTCATTTTCCCGGATTCAATGGTGCCAAGCGTGGCTTTTTCCAGCTTATCCGCAAAATCACAGAGTTCCTTTATTCCGTCCAGCTCTCCACGCTTTCTTAATGCCCCGGTCCATGCAAAAATGGTCGCCACAGAGTTTGTGGAAGTTTCCTCTCCGTTCAAATGCTTATAATAATGCCTCTGCACTGTTCCATGTGCCGCTTCATACTCGTATTTCCCATCCGGCGATACAAGCACAGAAGTCATCATAGCAAGAGAGCCACATGCAGAAGAAACCATATCGCTCATGACATCTCCGTCATAATTCTTACATGCCCAGATGAACCCGCCCCTTGCTTTCATTACGCGGGCTACTGCATCATCAATCAGCGTATAAAAATATTCTAAGCCTGCTGCATCGAATTTCTCCTTATATTCCTTTTCAAAAATCTCCTGAAAGATATCCTTGAAATTATGGTCATAAATTTTGGAAATGGTATCCTTTGTGGCAAACCAGAGATCCTGCTTTGTATCCAGCGCATAGTTAAAGCAGGCGCGCGCAAAGCTGGCAATGGATTTGTCCTTATTGTGGATGCCCTGAATGATTCCAGGACCGTCAAAATCCATGATGGTCTGGCGGATTTCTGTGCCATCCTCTGCCGTAAACACAAGCTCTGCTTTTCCCGGTCCCGGCACCTTGATTTCTGTATTTTTATACACATCTCCGTAAGCATGGCGCGCAAGAGTGATTGGCTTTACCCAGTTCTTCACGCATGGCTCAATTCCCTTCACCTGAATTGGTGCGCGGAATACCGTACCATCTAACGCCGCACGAATTGTACCGTTTGGAGACTTCCACATTTCTTTCAAATTATATTCTGTCATTCTGGCAGCATTTGGCGTAATGGTCGCACATTTGACTGCCACACCATATTTCTTCGTTGCCTCCGCAGAATCGACCGTCACCTGATCATCCGTTTCGTTTCTGTGCTCCAATCCTAAATCATAATACTCCGTCTTTAAATCAATAAACGGAAGTAACAGCTCGTCTTTAATCATCTTCCAGAGGATACGTGTCATTTCATCCCCGTCCATTTCCACCAAAGGTGTTGTCATCTGAATTTTAGCCATATTTTTTCTCCTTTCTATTCTTTTGAAGGTCCCTGCTTTTCATTATAGATAATGATTTCTATAATTTCATGACTGCCCGGTCCTCTTCCCCTTAATTGTTCAATCAAAGGTATTTCCAGTCTCCTTTAAAACTCAAATTTATCTGCAAAATACGCATCTAAATCTGCAATCTTCACTCTTTCCTGCTCCATGGAATCCCTGTCGCGGATTGTGACTGCCTGATCCTCCATGGAATCAAAATCAAAGGTCACGCAGAACGGCGTACCAATCTCATCCTGTCTGCGGTAACGCTTTCCAATGTTCCCCCTGTCGTCAAATTCACAGTTATATTTTTTGCAGAGCTGTGTATAAATTTCCATGGCAGGCTCTGATAATTTTTTGGACAATGGAAGCACGCCAATCTTCACCGGTGCCAGTGCCGGATGGAAATGAAGGACGGTTCTCATGTCCGGCTTTTCCTCTGTTCCAATGTTCTCCTCATCATATGCGCCGCACAAAAATGCAAGTACCACCCTGTCCGCGCCCAGTGACGGCTCAATGACATATGGAATATATTTTTTATTCTGTGTATCATCAAAATAAGTCAGATCTTCCTTTGATACATTCTGGTGCTGTGTCAGGTCATAATCGGTACGGTCTGCAATGCCCCAGAGCTCGCCCCAGCCGAACGGGAATAAAAATTCAATATCCGTTGTTGCCTTGCTGTAAAAAGAAAGCTCCTCTTTTTCATGGTCACGCACACGCATTTCTTCTTCCTTCATGCCAAGGCTCTTTAACCAGTCAATGCAGAACTGCTTCCAGTATGCGAACCACTCCAGATCCGTATCCGGCTCACAGAAAAATTCAAGCTCCATCTGCTCAAATTCTCTGGTGCGGAATGTGAAATTGCCCGGCGTAATCTCGTTACGGAAGGATTTTCCAATCTGCCCGATGCCGAACGGAATTTTCTTTCTGGAAGTACGCTGCACATTTTTGAAATTCACAAAAATTCCCTGTGCCGTTTCCGGACGAAGATATACTGTATTTTTTGCATCCTCCGTTACGCCTTGGAATGTTTTGAACATCAGGTTGAACTGGCGGATTTCCGTAAAATTCTTCTTTCCACAGGACGGACAGCAGATTTCTTTTTCCTTGATGTAATTTTCCATTTCTTCATTTGACCAGCCATCCACACTGCCCTCAATCTCAATGCCATTTTCTTTCATATAATTTTCAATGACCTGGTCGGCGCGAAAACGCTCATGACATTCCTTACAGTCCATCAAAGGATCCGAAAAGCTCCCCAGATGTCCGGAAGCCACCCAGGTCTGCGGATTCATGAGAATCGCACAGTCAATCCCCACATTGTACGGATTTTCCCGGATGAATTTTCTCCACCATGCTTTTTTCACGTTATTTTTCAGCTCTACGCCCAAATTTCCATAATCCCATGTATTGGCAAGTCCTCCGTAAATTTCAGACCCCGGATAAATAAAACCTCTCGCCTTTGCCACTGCCACAATCTTATCCATTGTTTTTTCCATATTTCTTTACCATTCCTTTCAAACAATTCTACTGCACACCTGGTATACTGACACATTGACATTTCATTCCGATATCAATGTATCCGTACACTAGTGCAGACACTTTTTAAACTATACCATTATCTCCCAAATAATGCAAGACTTATACTCATATGCGATTAGATAGTTGGTGACCGTGTTACAGTTCATTACACTTCACTCATACAGATTTGTGCAGCATGCAAAATACGGCCCCGCCACTCCGGTAATGGGCGGCGAAGCCGTAATAAATGCCTTCTTATTCCCCTTCACACATTCGTGTCCGAAAAACTATTTTCCAAACCTCTTTAAGATATGGTCTAAACGGTCTGCCAGCTCCTTATTCTGCACAGACTGCTCTCTGATTTCTCCTGCAATCTCGGAAGTGCTTTCATTCTTCTCCACAATTCCGTTAATTGCTGACAGATTTTCATTTGTAATCTGCTTCACATTCTTCACGTTATTCGCAATATCCTTGACAGAATCCTCCAATACTGCCACCTTCGCCTTCACATCAGAAAGGCTGTCCCGGATTTCTGTTACATTACCGCTGTAAACAGAAGACTGTTTTGCAAACTCTCCGAACTTGACTACCATATCATTCGCAAGAAAATCTAAAATATCTTCAAAGCAGTGGTTCACGACTTCTATGCTGTTATTGGCCTCCGCACAGATTGTCTGGATATTGACTGCTGTACTGGAAGAATTTTCCGCAAGTGCCCCAATCTCGCTTGCCACTACTGCAAAGCCCCTTCCTGCTTCACCGGCTCTGGCAGCTTCTATGGCCGCATTCAATGACAAAAGATTTGTCTGACTGGATATATTTAAAATTTCCGAAGCCATCTCATTAATCCTTCCTAAACTGCTCAGGCGTTCAATGGCTTCATCCACAGAAGTCCTCGTCTGCTCTAAAGTTTCCTGTCCTATTTTATATGCATCAGAAGCCTGGTTTTTCATGACAGCAGCACTTTCGAGCACACCATCACTGGTCTGCACAGATGCCTTAATGCACCCTACAATACCATCTACCACTTCATCAATCCGGTCAATTTCTCCATCCACTTCTAACATCATTTCATTCGTATTCTCCAGCTGGGCAGAAAATTCTTCCGTTGTTGCCATATTATCTGAAACATCCTCTACGAGCCTTGTGGAAGAATTATGAAGTTCATCTGCTTTTCCATCCAAAATATAACAGCAGTCCTGCAGCGTTCCGGTGATTTCCCGTAATGAAGCCGCCAGGCTCTCAGTAGCTGAAGAAATATTTCCAATTTCATCCCGTCTCCCGGAATAAGACTTCATCACTGCCTTTTCTGAAATGTCTAAATTTTTTAATTCAATCAAACTGTTATCAATTGCCTTCATTGGATACAGCATCCTCTGGATAATGATATAAGAAATCAGGCACAAAAGAATGACCGCTGCAATACAGGAAATAATAAGCGTCGTCCTTAAATGGTTCGTAGATACAAATACCTCACCCTTCTCATCTGAAAGCATGAACAGCCAGTGATAATCTGCCATATAATAATAACCCATGATATAGGATTTTCCCCCGTTTTCATACTCAATAAAACCGCTATCATCCTCATCCTTTTCTGCAAATTTCTTACATAACTCCTGTATATATGTTTCCTCCGCCGGCTGTGCAACCTTTTCTTCCTCCGGATGAAAGACATACTCTTCCTTCGTGGTATGCACCATATAATACTGCGCACTATCCATTCCATTCAGGCTGAGCGTATCCAGCATCTTAATCAGCCCCTCTGTATAGACCGCACCGCCTACAAAACCAATGTTTTCTCCTTTTTCATCGCTAATGGTTTTATACAAAGACACAACCTGCTTCCCGCTTGCCGGAGAAATTAAAATTCCCGTATTATAGACCTGATTTCCAGCTGCCTCTAAAGCATCATGAAGACTCTTTAATCCATCTCCCTCTCTGGTAGTGATTCCTACAACCTTCGGATTCGTATGCGTCAATACATGTGAATTCCACTCACTTATATAAAGACCGTCCAGATTTTCCACATCTCCGGAAAACGTCTCCGTATATTTCTGTGCTTTTTCAAATGCAGCTTGATCTGCAGGGTTCTTTAACAGTTCCATCACTTCCCCTGCCCTGCTAAAAGCAGTCAGTGTCTTTTCTGTTTCCGCAACATAATTTCTAATAATCTGGCTGCGCTCCTCTACGACAGTCTTTAGATTATCCGTTGTGGACTGCTTTTTGTCTTTCGTAATCATGTAAATAACAAAAACAGAAAGCACACTCATCACAATCAGCTGAATCACCAAAATACATACAATAATTTTTTGTCCCAAAGAAAACGCTGTTTTTCTCATTTCACTTTTTTCCATTTCATGTTACCTTTCTTCTAAAATTTTTCATTCTGAAAACCTGTATTTTTTATCCACAGGAAACTTCTGTTCCTTTTGTGCAAAAAATTCTCTTTTCTACTTCATTCTCCATTCCTCCTCTCTTTCAACCGTTCCATCAATATACCATAATTATACTACGGAACAGATAAAATGTAAATATAAAATCGAGTAGAAGATGGCTTGTCCCCCTCTTACCTGCCGCACCGCCCACATGCTGCCGAAGGCGGCTGATTTCTCTATGTTGGCATATGCATAAAAAAAAGCCGCCCATGACAGTTACCTGCCACAAACAGCTTTTTTCATAAGTAAACAACTCCAAAAAATTATTTTACTTTTACTGTAGTCTTTGCGGACCTTTTACCAACCTTTAATGTAATCTTTGCCTTTGCTTTTTTCTTTGCTTTTTTAGCTACTTTAACCTTTACTGTTACACTCTTTGCAGACTTCTTTGTAATCTTTGCAGTTGCAACCTTCTTGTTGGAAGTTTTTACAGTAATCTTATCTGTCGTCTTCTTGGAAGCTTTCTTATTTGTCAGCTTGAATGTAATTTTTACAGACTTTCCTGCTTTTACAGAAACAGTCTTCTTAACAGCCTTAACCTTTTTACATGCATTTTTTCTTCCTGTTTACTTATCCGGATTTAAGACCCGGAATCCCCACATCATAAAATGTGTACACCTAAATATGCAAAAAAAATATGTTATTTTTTTGTCAAAATAAATCCTTTTCGCTTTTTTTCATAAAAAAATACGGTGTTATCCATTATCTATATGGAAACTTCACTTATGCTTTTGTAAAAATTCCCATATCCGTTCTGTCCTTTTTTTGCTAATCCGGTCTGCCCATTCACGATTCATTTTTCCTTTGTCACTCAGATACACACCATCTGAAAATTCAAAATGGGTCACCTTCTTTATCTTTTCCACCTCCACATGTGTACAGCCATGCTTTGTCAGTTCTGCATATGCCTTGCTATTAAAAGGGCTGCATATGACAAGAACCGGCTTTTGTGTAAAACGGTACTCCGGATTCACAAACAAAGAACCATCCAGATTAACCGCATAACGCAATTCCTCATTTTTAAGGGCTGCCACAATGCCGCAGCAGCCTCCAAAGGAAACCCCGATTACCCCCATTTCTTCAAAACTTAATTTATTCTTCCACTGTAAATCTGACCGGTTCATCTCTTTCAAATAAGCAATGGCTGCGGACATATCCTCATACCAGAGCGGTTCCATTTCAGGCAGACGGTGTTTCATCTGTTCAAACGGCTCCGGATCTTCAAATCTGCTTCCATCCGTATAAGTAACAATCGCAGCTCCATACGGATGCCCCACACTCACCACCACATATCCCTTAGAGGCAAGGTCCGCACAAAGCACCGTACTCTCCATTTCAAACCCACACAGTCCATGATTATAAAGAATGACCGGAAATTTTTTCTGCTGTTCCGTCAATGGCGGATGCTCCCCACAAAAGGTATGTACTCCGTTATCCTCTGAATCAGGAGCTGTCCGCTGGAACGTCGCATCCATGTACGAACATTCCCGTTCCCACTCCTTTGACGGATAAAAAAAAGCAAGCGGCACCTTTCTTCTGTGCAGCCTGTCCCCAATTTCTAACGTATCATATTTTTTCAATCCTACGGGGTAATCCCCTACCGGTTCACGAAGCATAAAATCCCTCCCTGTTGTAATATTTTCCTAAACACACTTTACAACTATGAATATATTATATTTTTTTCTGCTAAAGCTGTCAATGCAGCTTACAAATTGTGTCAGGTCAACGGCATTGTTACACGAACATGAATATGTGAAGTGTAACCAGCATCTACTTTTTGGCAATAATCAAATATTTACATACCAGAAACATAGCGGCAAAAGACGGCGTCTTTGATTCAAAACCTATAAAATTCTCGTATATATCGGCTTTGAATAGTAACATTGATTTCCGTGATTTTTGAACGTTCTTCTTGAACAACGTTTTTTCTTATGCTAAACTTATACTCACGAGAAAAACGCATTCAAATGACCGTGCGTTTTAATAAAATATAAATATGCAAATCCAAATTGATGCTGCATTTTATGAAATAACGAAACACCCCGGAGGATTCTTATGAAAAGCAATTTAAAAAAAATGCTTGGTTATTACAAGCCATATTTGAATATCTTTTTTGCCGATATGTTTTTTGCCGCCCTGTCTGCCGCGGTAGCACTGATCATTCCGTTAATTGTGCGCTATGTCACAAACACCATGGTCAGGATGGAGCCGGAAAAAATCATACAGCAGACCGGTCTTATCGCCATTTTTTCCCTTGTGCTGCTCGCCGCAGACTTTTACAGCCGTTTTTTCATCGGGAATTACGGGCATGTCATGGGCGCAAAAATGGAATATGACATGCGCGCGGAAATCTTCGGTCATCTGCAGAAGCTTTCCTTCTCTTTTTATGATGATGCAAAAACAGGACAGCTTATGAGCCGGGTAACTTCTGATTTATTTGACATCACAGAGCTTTTGCACCATGGACCGGAAAATCTGATTCTTTCCTTTTTAAAAATCATAGGTGCACTTGTCATTCTGTTAAATATTAACAGCAAGCTGGCTCTTGCCGCATTCATCATCCTTCCTTTCATGTTCCTGTTCGCCTTTTTCCTGAACAAAAGAATGCGCCGCGCTTTCCGGGAGAACCGGGTCAAAATTGCCGCAATCAATGAACAGATTGAGGACAATCTTTCAGGAATCCGCGTAGTCAAATCCTTTGCGAACGAAGATATTGAAAACCAGAAATTTAAAACAGGGAATGACGGATTCTTAGCCGCCAAAAAGAACAGCTATAAATACATGGGAACGTTTCAGGCGGGAATCACGTTTTTTACCACTGCCGTCCAGATAAGCGTCATTCTGACAGGAAGCGTTTTAATTGCCAAAAAAGCCCTGGAAATTACTGACCTAATTACATTTCTTCTATATATTGGGGTATTTACCGAGCCTATTAAAACATTAGTGGACTTTACGGAGCAGTTCCAGAACGGATACAGCGGTTTTGAACGTTTCCGGGAAATCATGGATATTGAGCCGGATATCAAAGATGCGGAAAATGCGGTTCCGCTAAAACATGTCAAAGGAGAAATCTGTTTTGACAATGTTTCTTTCCGTTATCATGATACAAACGAAAAAGTATTGAACCACATTTCCTTAAAAGTGCCTGCAGGTGCTTACATAGCACTGGTGGGGGCATCCGGAGCCGGAAAGACAACACTGTGCTCGCTGATTCCCCGGTTCTATGACGTGACAGGCGGTGCCATTTTTATTGATGGAAAGGACATACGCACACTGACGCTGAAAAGCCTGCGGGATCACATTGGCATGGTACAACAGGACGTTTATCTCTTTGCCGGAACCATTGCAGAAAATATCTCTTACGGAAAACCCGGAGCCACAAGGGAAGAAATCATGGAGGCTGCCAAAAATGCCAATGCGCACGATTTCATCATGTCCTTTCCGGACGGCTACGACACCGATATCGGCCAGCGCGGAATCAAGCTTTCGGGCGGGCAGAAACAGCGTCTTTCCATTGCAAGGGTATTTTTAAAAAATCCACCGATCCTGATTTTTGACGAAGCGACTTCCGCACTGGACAATGAAAGCGAACAGGTCGTAAAGGAATCCTTAGAAAAGCTTGCCAAAAACAGAACTACCTTTGTCATTGCACACAGGCTGACCACCATCCAGAACGCCGAAAAAATACTGGTGCTGTCGGATGAGGGAATTGCCGAACAGGGTACGCACAAAGAGCTTTTGGCGAAGGGCGGCATTTATGAAAAACTGTATCATACAGCCTAGGCTGTAATAGGCTCGTGCTTTCGCACGAGCCATTGGGAGTTTGCAAAAGCAGCAAACTCTGTTATGCGCAAAAAACGTGCGCAATCATTATTATGAACAAACTTGAAATCAAACTTATTACGAAAAGAGGTATCCGTATGCCGGAAAAACACACAGGAAATCCACTTGGTTCAGAAAAAATAAATTCCCTGCTTGCCCGCTTTGCGGTTCCAAGCATCATCGCCATGCTCGTAAGCTCCCTCTACAACATCGTGGACCAGTTCTTCATTGGCCAGAGCGTGGGCAGGAACGGAAATGCCGCCACAAATGTCAGCTTTCCGTTTTCCACTTCCTGTATTTCCATTGCCCTTCTTTTTGGGATTGGTGGCTCCTCTGCCTTTAATATTGCGCTGGGAAAGGGGCAGACCATAAAAGAGGAAAAAGAAAAAGCACCATATTATATAGGAAATTCTATTTCCATGATGTTCGGCTTGGGCGTATTTCTGTGTGCCTGCACCCTAATTTTCTTAGAGCCGCTTTTGATGTTCTTTGGTTCGCCAAAAGAGGTGCTTCCCTTTGCAAAAACATATGCCAGTGTGACCGCACTGGGATTTCCTTTTCTCATCATTTCCACCGGAGGCGGCCATCTGGTCCGCGCCGACGGCAGACCAAAGTACACCATGATCTGTAACATTACCGGAGCTGTCATCAATACCATTCTGGATGCTCTTTTTGTTTTTGGTTTTCACTGGGGAATGGCAGGGGCAGCCGCCGCCACCATTACCGGACAGTTCATTTCCGGCTCAATGGTTCTTTTCCTGCTCTCCCGCTGCCAAAGCGTTACGCTGGAAAAAAAGCATCTGCGCATCCGGAAAAAATATGTGGGAAGAATTGTCTCTCTTGGTACTGCGCCTTGCAGCAACCAGATTGCCATGATGATTGTCCAGATTGTCATGAATAATTCCTTAAAGCACTACGGTTCCCTTTCGCATTATGGTGAATCCATCCCGATTGCCTGTACCGGAATCATCATGAAAGTCAATATGATTTTTATGTCCTTTATTATTGGGATTTCACAGGGCTTACAGCCCATTGTCAGTTTCAACTTTGGTGCCGGGAACAAGAAACGCGTGAAACAGGCATGGCTTTTAGCTGCCGGTACCGGCTTATTTATTGCACTGTTCTTTTTTGCCATGTTCCAGATTTTCCCGCACCAGATTATCTCATTGTTTGGAAAAGGAAACAAAGAATATTATACCTTTGCAGAAAATTATTTCCATATATTCCTGTTTTTTACGTTCTTAAATTTTCTGCAGCCCATTACCTCAAACTTTTTTACAGCCATTGGAAAACCCAAAGGCGGTGTCTTTCTCTCCATGACCAGACAGATCCTTTTTCTGCTGCCGCTCATTGCCATCCTGCCACTCTTTTTTGGCATTGATGGAATCATGTACGCCGGCCCGGTTGCGGATTTGATGGCGGCGGTCTGTGCCATCCTGATGGTGAGCCACGAATTTAAAGCACTGAAATAACAAATACTTCATGCGGGCATGTGCTGTGCGGCAATTTCATTTTTGCACAAGTGCGCATAAAAAAACACAGGCGAAGTTTCCAAACTCTCCTGTGTTTTTTACCTTTTATTCTAAAACAATTTCTTTTTCTTTAACAACAAAAGAATCAGCACACAAATCACCGCTATCATGATACAGATGATCCCGAATCCATGCGCTGTCCGTGCGAACGGCATAAAGTGCGTATCCACATTCATTCCATACAGCCCGGAAACGAGCGTTGGAATACCCATCACCAATGTAATGGAGGTCAAGGTCTTCATTACATTGTTCAGACGGTTATCAAGGACTGCGGACATAAGCTCTCTGGTTCCGTTGATGATGTCACGATAAATCATCGCCATCTCGATTGCCTGGCGGTTCTCTACAATAACATCATCCAGAAGATCCTTGTCATCCGGGTACTGCTCCAGACGCTTATATCTCGTCAGCCGGTCGAACACCGAATCATTTGCCCGGAGTGAAGTCGCAAAATACACGAGCGTGGACTCCAGCGCATGAAGTTCAATCAAATCCACATCTTCTGTATCCATGTCGATCCGTTCCTCAATCTCTGTCCGCTTTTTATCTATGATTCTCAGATGTGACTGATACAGCGTGGAAACGCGGAACAAAATCTGGTACACAAAACGGAGCTTTTTTTTGGTACTGAATTCCTTCACACGCCCATTGACAAACACATCTAAAATCGGCGTTTCCTCTGCACACACCGTAATGATGATATCCTGTGTCAGAATAATGCCTAACGGAATGGTGTTGTACACCTCTTTGTCATGACGGATTTCCGTTGCCGGAATATCCACCAGAATCAGCGTGTACCCGTCCTCTAATTCCACACGTGAGCTCTCCTCCTCATCAAGAGCTGCCAGTAAATCCTGTAAATCAATCTCTAATTCCTCTGCAATCTCCTCAGACTCTGTTATGGTCGGGTTAATCATATTGACCCAGACTCCCGGAACAATGCGTTCTTCTTCATGAATAATTTTATCGTCTGTACGTAGGAATCGAACCAATGCTCCCACCTGCCTCTCTTCACATCTTCTGCCCTTCCCCATATACCCCTGATGCTAATATGCCAGCCTGCTATAATAACAAATCCCATTACGAATCATATTTATATCCTGGACGCAATCCGTTTTTTAATCTTTTCGCTGACACTTTCATTTGCAGCCCAATAATTCTCTGTTTTTGCCCATGCCCTTGCCTGAAGCTGGATTTTTTTCACACCCAGTTTCAAAATGACGGTTTCCATTGGTGAATCCTGAACCAAAAGCACTTCCTCTTTCATGATATACATAATCTCATCCTTCAATTCATCCATATCCGTATCAAAATCCACAAAAAAATCAATCTGAAGCATACGGACCGGCTCTTTTGTCACATTGGTAATATCCGAGCCCATAATGGAACCATTCGGTATCATGATGACCTTGTTATCAAGAGTTTTGATTCTGGTATAAAATATATCAATTCCCTGTACAGTGCCTTCCACTCCGGTCGTAACAATATAATCCCCTATGGTGAACGGCTTTACTGCCAGCACTAAAATTCCGCCTGCCAGATTGGAAAGACTCCCCTGCAGTGCCAGACCAATCGCCAGTCCCGCAGAACCCACGACCGCCACAGCAGTTGCGCCAATGCCCAACATTCCGGCAATGATGAAGATGAGCAGGAAGAAAAACGCCACCTTTGAAAAGGAATGGACAAAATTCTGTACTGCCAGATCCATCTCTCTTTTTTTCATCATTTTATCAATCAGTTTCAAGAGCAGACGGATGATCCATTTTCCAATGAGATAAACAATCAGTATCAGAATCAGCTTTTTTACAAAATCTAATGCCGGCTCCCTTTGGTCGAGCAGCCACTTAATCAAAAAATTGGTATGCTCTGTCACGTCCTGTGCCACGTCCTGCGCCACATCTTCTATCACGTTTGTTTCAGAAGTCGCAGACGCCGTTTTTCCAAAGCAAAAGAACACCGGAAGCACAAAAAACACAAAAAATACCTTTCTTAT
>CADBMP010000260.1 GCA_902795775.1 uncultured Lachnospiraceae bacterium
ATCGATCGTCATATCCGAAGCATCCACTAAAACGGCATCCTCTGCCCGTTTGAGCGGGGCAATCTCCCGGTTCATATCCTGCTCGTCCCTTGCAATGATATCCTTCTTTATCTGTTCAAAATCACAGGAAACTCCTTTTTCCACCAGCTCCTTGTATCTTCTTCTGGCCCGCTCCTGTGCGCTCGCTGTCAGATATATCTTCAAATCCGCATCCGGAAGCACGCAGGTCCCGATATCCCTGCCATCCATAATGACATTTTTCGTTTTTGCGAGCTCTCTTTGAAGGTCCATAAGCTTTGCACGCACCGCAGGATACTTTGAAGTATCCGAAGTCATCATGCCAACCTCCTCCGTCCGGATAAATCCATTGACATTTTCCCCGTTCAAAAGAACTTGCTGCTCCCCGTTTTCATATTCCAGAGATACTAAAATCTCCTTACATGCCTCTGCAATTTTCTCCTCCTCAGAGGCTTTGATCCCATTCCTTAAAAAATAAAGTGCCATTGCCCGGTACATGGCTCCCGTATCTACGTAAATAAAGCCAAGCTTTTTTGCAACTAACTTTGCAATCGTACTCTTTCCGGCACCAGCCGGTCCGTCCACTGCTATACTGTACATTTTCTCTCCTCCTGTTTTTTATCAAATCCCACTTGTCAAGTCCCCTACAAAACCTGATACCCCGTTGATAACGATTCAGCCTTCCTATGAATTCATATAGATTTTTAACTGTTTTTCCCTGCAGCCTGCCCTGCCAGATACCCTGTGGACCATGCAATCTGCAGGTTATACCCGCCCGTTTCTGCATCTAAGTCCAAAACCTCTCCCGCAAAATAAAGCCCCTTCACCTTCTTTGCCTCCATAGTAGCAGGCTCAATCTCCTTTACGGAAACTCCGCCCCGTGTAATAATCGCCTCATCAAATCCACGAATCCCGTTCACCGTAAATGGAAATGCCTTGAGAAGCCTTAAAAGCTTTCTGCGTTCCTCCTTTGTCACCTCATTTACCTTCTTTTCGGGTGCAATCCCGGATAACAGGACCACTTCCGGTATCATTTTCGCCGGAAGCAGCTTTCCAAGACTGTTTTTAAAATAATGGTTCTTTGCCTCTTTCAAATCCCGCTGCAGCCTGTCATCTAACTTTTCCTCTGAAAGCGCAGGCTTTAGGTCAATCTCTCCCCGGATTCCTTTTACACTGCTTCCGCTGATTCTGGTGCTCGCCGTCAAAACAAGCGGTCCACTGATTCCAAAATGGGTAAATAAAAGCTCTCCCTGTTCCTCATACAGCTTTTTCTTTCCAGAATAAAGCTTTAACACCACATTTTTTAATGACACGCCCTGCAGCCTCCGGATGTATTCCTCCTCTGTCTCAAACGGCACCAGGGAAGGCACAGGCTCCTTTATCTCCAAAGAAGCCGCCCCTGCAAACTTAAATCCATCCCCGGTAGAGCCTGTGGACGCATACGAAAGTCCCCCGGTCGCCACAATGACGGCATCTGCAAAGACCGTTTCCCCGTCCTGCAGCATCACCCCCTTGCAGGTACCATGTTCCATCCAAAGTTTCTTTACCCCCCGGTTCAAAAATACACTGACCCCGGAGGCATCCAGCATTTTTTTCAAAGCCTTTATCACATCAGAAGATTTGTCCGAAGCAGGGAACACGCGGTTTCCCCGTTCTGTCTTTAACACAAGCCCTGCCGTCTCAAAAAGCCCCATCACGCCTTCTGCATCCAATGTATAAAAAGCACTGTACAAAAACTTCGGATTTCTCGCAACATGGGCAAGCAGGCTTTCCACGTCTGTATGGTTCGTCAGGTTGCAGCGTCCCTTTCCGGTAATAAAAAGCTTCTTCCCAAGTTTTTCATTTTTCTCAAATAAAAGGACCTCTGCCGTTTCTTTTCCAGCTGCCTGCGCTGCGGCATATGCCGCCATCATGCCCGCTGCACCGCCCCCAATGACGATGATTCGTCTTTTTTCTCCAGTCATACTGTTTTTCTCCCAATTTTTTCAGGCCAGAAGCTTTTCAAGCACAAAAGAAACTGCTTCCTCACACGCCTGCCGCCTTACTTCATTTCTGCCGCCGGAAAAATGACACTCCTTTACATGCACCAGACCGGACACGTCACAGCCAATATAGACCGTTCCTGCAGGCGTCCCATCTTCGGCAGCCCCCGGTCCCGCATATCCTGTCACAGACACAGAAACCTCACAGCCAGCCGCCTTACATGCACCTTCCGCCATCTTAAGTGCAGCCTGTGCGCTGACCGCCGTATACTTCTCCAATAAGTCCGCCGGCACTCCCAAAAGCTTTTCCTTTACCCGGTCCGAATATGTGACATATCCCTCCTCAAACACCTCTGAGGCCCCGG
>CADBMP010000261.1 GCA_902795775.1 uncultured Lachnospiraceae bacterium
GAAAAAAAGAAAAATCATAGAAGTAAGCAGATTTCCTTATAGCAATAATTATGATATCTATTTTGACCAGGAAGATAATGCGTGGATTCTTTCTTCTTATGGTATTTTCGTGGCAAAGGCACAGGATCTTCTGGATAATAAAAAGGATTTTGAATATCTTGCATATGATATTTCCAGTGGTCTGTTAAGTGTACCGACAGGAAATTCATATAGTGCTCTCAGTGAGGATGGAATGCTTTACATTGCAGGAAGAAGTGGTGTCTGCAGCGTGAATATCAACCATTATTTTGAACAGTCCCATCCAATAAAATTAAGTGTGCCGTATCTTGAGGCAAATGGTGTGCGTTATTATCCAAATGCAAAGAATGAGGTGCGCCTGCCTGCTTCAGCAAAAATGGTGAAAATCTACGGATTTGCCCTGACTTATTCCATGCAGAATCCGAGATTGGAGTATTATCTGGAGGGCTTTGATAAAGAACCTGCATCTGTGACAAAGCAGGAGATGGAGCCGGTCCGGTATACAAACTTAAGCGGTGGAAAATATACGTACCGGCTGTCTGTGATAAACACTTCAACGGGTGAGGTGCAGCAGGAGATGAGCGTTTCTATTATTAAAGGAAAGGCATTTTATGAACAGTTCTGGTTCTATCTTCTGGCAACACTTGTGGTTACGGTTCTTATTGTGGAATTGGTAAAGCATTATTTGGATAAGAAAACAAAGGCATATAAAAAGAAAGAAGAAGAACAGAAGACGT
This sequence comes from uncultured Lachnospiraceae bacterium, assembly GCA_902795775.1. Classification (GTDB taxonomy): domain Bacteria; phylum Bacillota; class Clostridia; order Lachnospirales; family Lachnospiraceae; genus Butyribacter. Next base: position 756 of record CADBMP010000261.1, read on the forward strand.
TGATACGTGAGATGGTCACTGCGTTTGCAAAGACCATAGATATGAAGGACAAATATACAAAGGGACATTCCAGCCGTGTGGCAGAATATACAGTACGGCTGGCAAGAGAGCTTGGATGTGATGAGGAAACGATAGAACGGTATCATAATATAGCACTTTTACATGATATTGGAAAAATCGGAATTCCGGCAGAGGTCTTAAATAAGCCGGGAAAACTGACGGATCAGGAGTTCCAGATTATCAAGTCACATTCTGCACTGGGATATAATGCGCTGAAGGATATCAGTATCATGCCGGAGCTTGCCATTGGAGCCGGGGCGCACCATGAACGTCCGGATGGAAAAGGATATCCAAAGGGTTTGAAAGGAGAGGAGATTCCGCGCGTGGCACAGATCATTGCGGTGGCAGATACGTTCGATGCCATGTATTCGGACAGACCGTACCGGAAACGCATGAATTTTGAAAAGGCAGTTTCTATCATAAAAGAGGCGGCGGGAACACAGCTTACAAAGGATGTCGTGGAGGCATTCCTGCGGCTGGTGGAAAAGGGAGAGTTCCGGGCACCGGATGATATAGGAGGAGGAACCACAGAGGATATCAATAATATTCACGAAAAACAAAATCACCAAACCCCTCCAAAACCTCAAAAAGCCGTAACGGGAAACTCTTTGACGCAAATTTTAATTATATTCCTTAGTTCTGCCCTGCTGTTTAGCGGATGCTCTGGTGGAAGTCCAAAAACGGAAGAGCGTACAGAGGTTTCCGTACAGACAGAGGATGAGCAGGCAGATGGTTTATCCGGTGGAATGTCAGATGACGCAGGTGTTGAAAACGCAGATGGCGACACAGAAGCTGGCGAAAGCCTGACGGCGGAAACAGATGCAGGCAAAGAGAATGCTTACGGTTCAGCAGGTGGAGAGGAAAAAAAGCTTCAGAAAGAAATGTTAGTATACAGGTGCAGGCTTTCCATTGATACGCTGGATTATGAAAAGTCCTTAGCAGATTTTAAAAAGCTTTTGAAGGAATACGACTGTTTTATTGAAACGGAAAATTATTCTGATAATGGGGATAACTATTCTTATTATTATATTGAGGATTCTGACAAACATTCCCAATATACGGCAACTGTCCGGGTTCCTTCTGAAAAATACGACGCTTTTTTGGAAAGTACCGGAAGCATTGGTGATGTCAGAACTAAGAACTCTAATGTGGAGAATCTGAATCAGGAATATACAGATACAGAGACTGCATTGAAGATTTATAAGGAACAGGAAAAACGATATATCCAGATGATCAAGGATGCAGAGGATTCTTATGCGCTTCAGCTCCAGAAACAACTTACCGAGCTGGAAGTAAAGATTGCACAGTTAGAATCCAGGAAAAACAAGATAAAAATGGATGTTGCTTATTCTTATGTGGATTTGACCCTGCAGGAGGTGCAGAAATATTCTCCACATGGAAAAACAGATACTTTTATGATGCGCTTACAGGATCATCTGAGC
>CADBMP010000262.1 GCA_902795775.1 uncultured Lachnospiraceae bacterium
CCGGTTCTGCACCGCTGGCGATTGCTTTTTCAACCTCCTCCGGGTCAAATCCCCCTTCCGGACCGATGAAAATTCCCACAGACTCCCTTGTACATGCTTCCCTCACAATTTCCCTGGAACGGTCGATACCATCCTGCAGCTCATACGGAATGATACTGCACTCCAGCTCTTTTGACATCTCAATGGCCTGCTCCATGGACACAGGCGTTAAAACCTTCGGAATAATCCCCCTGTCACTTTGCTTTGCTGCCGCCTCTGCAATCATCTGCCACCGTTCCTGCTTTTTCAAAAGCTTCTTTTCATCTGTAAGCTTCACCACAGAACGTTTCATCTGCACCGGAACAATTTCATGTACGCCAAGCTCTACCGTTTTCTGAATAATGAACTCCATTTTATCTTTCTTTGGAAGTCCCTGAAATAATGTTATCTTTGTACGCAGCTCAGTGCCTGTTGCCTGCGTTTTTTCAATATTCAGGCGGACCTCATCCTTATTCAGGGATAAAACCCTGCATATATAGTCCCTGCCAAGCCCGTTACAGGCAGCCACCCAGTCTCCCGGTCCCAGCCGCAGTACATTTTTTATATGATTTACATCAGAACCCAAAATAACAATCTCATTTTCATATATCTGTTCTTCTGAAATATAAAACCGATACACCGTTTTCTCCTTTACTTTAAAAGCATTCAAAACCTTCCGGTAACAAAAATCCTCTGCTCCATGCCAGAAACAGAGGATTTTCCATCGATATCCACATCACTTTTCAAGTTTCATTACATATACTGGTCTAATAACGAGCTGATGTCTATACTCTTATAATTACCGGTCTGACTGTACGAAGATGTAGAATTTGCTGCAGCATAAGCAGCCTTAGAAACCGCAGATGCTGCATTTGATACGCGGTCAGCAAAAGAGCCGTTTCCTGTAAACAAAGACTTCATCTTTGAAATATCTGCCTTTCCAAGCTTTTCTTCATCCAGTACAAGCTGGTTATCTTTCCCCACAGTAATTCCAATGTCTTTTAACAATTTTGAATTAGAATCTGCTGCCTTTGTAAGATTCAAAGCCTTATTCTGTACAGTTCCAGATTTTGTTTTTTCTGCTGAAGACAGCACATTATTATAATCAGATACAAATGACTTTACTGCAGATGCAATTCCCTTTCTGTCATAAGTATCTTTTCCTTCGCTGTCCTTGCCTGTTGCCTGATACAGGCTCCTCGTCTCCAATGCAACAGCAGAATTCTTCAGGCTGTCTGCAGCAGACTTTGCTGCCAAATTCGGACTATTCTCCTCTTTCTGCTTTTTGGATGCCTTAGAAGAAGTCTCTGTGCTATCCTCAGTCGTCTTCTTTGCTTTTGTTTTTTTCGCATCAGACGTATCACTTTCTTCCTGTGTTTTATAATACGCTGTCAAAAGCTTTTTATACGCACCTGATTTAATCATAGAATAATCACTGAGCATTGTGTTCTTGCCGCCAAACAAAGCATTCGCCAGACCCGCATTATTATTCGTATTTGTACTATTAAATAAAAATCCGTAATTTCCAGCTCCACCTATTGCCATATCAATCACTCCCCCTTTTGAACCTTGCGCATATACTCCGGAATACTCCCTAACGGACAGAATATTCCCTTTCATATTATATCGTCAAATCTTCCTAAAAATTAACCCTTTTTCCGGACTTTGTCACAGTTCACACACGCATGGTCCGTTTCACACATTCATGTCACCGAAAACAACACAAATCCATTAAAAATCATGTTTTACTTAAATTCCAGCATGTTCTGCGTATGGAAAAAACGTGTAATACGTGCCAATACCTTTTCCTTCTCGGCATCTTTTAAAATATACCCCTGAAGATCCAGTCCCAGAACACTTGCCACGCCCTGTTTATCATCAACAGCAGTTAAAAGAATGATCGGCACTCTTTTTGTGGCAGAATCCCCGCGCAGCATCTTTAATATTTCCGCCCCGCCAGAATCCGGCAGGTCAAAATCCAAAAGTACCAGATTCACCGGGTTCTCTTTTAAGAAAGCAATTGCTTCCTCCCCGGTAGAAACCACAGAAATATGATATTTGACCTTCATCCAGTCCCTGACTGTCTTTGCATAATCCGAACCGTCATCCACCACCAGAATTTTTTTCTTCATTTTACCGGCGGCATAGCCTGATATGTACTCCTTTACATATCCCGCAAAGGCATCCATGTCCAAAAGCTTATCGTACCATGCTGCAATATCTAATCCCGGCTCCTGCTTCCAGAGCTCCTCCCACTCCAACTTTGGTCCTACCACCACAACGCCCTTGCCCGTATTATTCACAAGGTCTCTCATATAATCAAGGCAGCCGGAAACCTCGTCCACACTCTCTGATACATAAAGAATAAACAGGATAATATCATTTTCCACTTTTTTAATGGCTTCTATTGTGGTTTCAATACAAACCGGCTCAATTTCATGTTCCTTCAGCTTCCGCTCAATTCCATTGACAATAACTCCCTTTCCCACGCTAAGAATAGCAACCGGCGCAATCTTTTCTTCTGCTTCTGCTTCTGCTTCTGCATTTTCCGTATTTTGCACATTCTCCACTATATATTCCTCCCTTTCCATCATAACTGCCGTTTACAGCTTTATGCTCCCCGGCAGCACCAGTCACTTTAAAGACCGAAACTTTACACAACTCTTTTATTGTATCAGCATATGTGTCATTCTTCAAGATTTTTTGTAAGATTTTCGTAAAAAACATCATAAAAGAAAAAAGGTAACTGTTCAGCCTTCCTACGAATCTATATAGATTTTTTACTGAAAACTTATTTTCAAGTGAAAAATCTATATGGGTTCATAAGGTGTGATGATAATCAAGCCCAAAATATCCCGAAGAAAATTTGATATAATCAAATTTTTTAAGGGATATTTTGAGAAGGCTGAACTGTTACGAAAAAAGTAACAGAAAACAACAAAGACTTGCAATTCATTGTACAGTATGATACATTAGGTGAGATACTGATTCTTGGAGGATTATATATGAATACTTCTAAAAAACTGATTTTTTTTGATATTGACGGAACCATTGTCACTGAAACCGGCGACTTATCCGAACGCTTTATCCCGTCTTCCTTTCAGACCGCACTAAAAAAACTCCAGAAGAACGGTCATCTGTGCTTTATCAACACAGGACGTTCCTATGCAGAGGTGGACAAAAAAATCCGTCTGCTGCCCTTCGACGGTCTTATATGCGGCTGTGGAAGCTACATCATGCACAATGACAGGATTTTATTTCACAAGACGCTTCCGGACGACCTGAAAAAAAGCATTCTGTGTGATGTGGAAAAATATCATCTGGAGTGGCTGTTAGAAGGCACTCGGTATGTATATTACAGCACCAGACAATATAACACATATATCGGCAGCCTGATGCAGGACCATCTGGCCCTGGTTCCAGACGCCGTAAAACGGATTGACCCGGATACAGTTTCTGCAGAGGACAGTCCTGACTTCGACAAACTCTGTATCTGTCTGGGAGAAGGAAACCATTTTGACGAATTTCACGAAAAATATAAAGATATGCTGACATTTATTGACCGAGGAAACCAGTTTTATGAAATCACCCCGCTCCATGTTTCAAAAGCCAGCGGAATCCGTTTTTTAGAGGATTATTTTCATTTAGACAGAAAAGACACCATCTCCATTGGCGACAGCACAAACGACCTGCCAATGCTTACATACACCGCTTACAGCATCTGTATGGGAAATGGTGCCAGAGAACTTTTTGATCTGGTCGATTATGTTACGGATTCCGTTGGAGAAGACGGAATTCTCCATGCCATGCAGCACCTGAACCTGATATAGGCGCTGCATGCTGCGTCCGGCATGGACTTAAAAACTTCCTTGATGCACCCTTGTAAAGCTTACTCTCCAAGCATCTCATTGACTGCTGCAAGAGCCCCGTCATAATCAAATTCCTGGATACAGGAATTGACCTTATCCAGACCATCTTTATAAGAATCGTCTGCCCCTGCTATCATTTTTTCTAATAACTCAGTAATTTCAATAAATTCAAAATCTTCTATATGCTGCTTCAACTCCATCAGGTTACTTGAGAATTCAGAATCAGAAATGGTCGAACCGGAAAATTCCTGTGCCTTAAGCTCTGTATATTTATCTGCCGCCACAGCAAGCATGGCATTTAATTTCTTTGCCTTCTCAAGAAAAGCATCCATATTCTCCTCAATCGGACCAATATCCCCTGCCTTGGCAGCAAACTCCAGACTCTTTGCCTCCTCAGCCATCTCATCCGCAGCAATATTCAAGAAAATTCCCTTGAGGCTGTGAAAATGCAGGGAAAAACCTTCAAACTGCTTTGTTCCTTTAATGGATTCCAGGGCAATACAGTTTTCCTTTACATTCTTTACACATACAGGAAGCACTTTCATATAGCTTTCTGCACTTCCGGTCATCAGCTCAATTCCTTTTTTGTAATCTACCCCATCAATTTCCTTCAGAATATCCTCCAGATTGATTTTTTCACCACCAGACACCACAGCCGTACTATCAATAGAAATGCCCATCTCCTGCAGCATATCCTCCAAAAGCTCCTGCTTTACAGGACGTTCCAGCAGATGCTCCACTTCTACTGTTGCAAATTCATCTCTCACATCCTTGTTCGGATTAGAGGAAACTCCGATAAACTGCGGACACTCCTCACCACGCATGACAAAACGTATTTTTTCGATTGTCTTGATTCCATCCATCTCCGGCATTAAGTGATCCACCAGCACCAGGGAATACTGCTCATGACAAACGGCATTCACAGCTTCAATTCCCGAAGAAGCCTCATCCACCTCAAATCCCAGATTCTGTAACATGGTGGAAAGTACCACAATATTTGTCGCATTATCATCCACTACTAATACCCTGCTCATTTTTCTCCTCCATTCACGCACTCAGCCTGCATCCGGTGCAGGCAGCAAGCTCCTCCCTGCACCCTGCACATTTTTACAGAAACGTACTGAAACGGAAAACCGCAGTCCGTTCATATTCCTCTCCGGCCTTTAATACAGCATCCGGAAAGCCCTCCTGATTTATTGCATTTGGATAATTCTGTGTTTCAAAACAAATACCCGCAAATGGTCCATAGGTCACGCCGTCTTTCCCCTGCGTAGTCCCAAGCGTCGCAGCAGAATAAACCTGAATCCCCGGAAAGTCCGTAAAGACCTCCATCCTGCGGCCTGTTCTTGTATCCTGATACGTAGCTGCCCTTCCAATGGTCCCGCCGCAATTCCTCAGCACAAAATTGTGGTCATAACCCGATACCGTCTTTTCATCCGGCGTATCTTCCCCAAGTCTTTCTCCAATAATATGCATCTCCCTGAAATCCAGAGCTGTCCCTTCTACAGAACGAAATTCACCGGTCGGAATCAGAATCTCATTCACAGGCGTATATTCATCTGCAAATATCTTCATCTGCTGATTTCTGACATCCAGGCATTTATGACCACCTGCCCCTAAATTAAAATAATTATGATTGGTCAGATTGATTACCGTATCCGCATCCGAAACTGCATGATATTCTATGAGCACTTCATCATTATCATTCAGCGTATATGTAACGGTAAGCGTCAGCTCTCCCGGGAAACCCTGCTCCATATCCGGGCTGACCCTTGAAAAAGAAACGCTCTCACTGCCCTCTCCAGAATTGCATTCAGCTTCGTATATCTGATGCTCATAACGCGTAAAGCCGCCATGAAGACAATTCGTTTTATCATTATCATCCAGCTCATATTTTTTCCCGTTCAATGTAAACCCTGCACCGGCAATACGGTTCGCCACTCTCCCAATCACTGCCCCGAATGCCGGCTTGTTCGTTTCGTAATCAGCCACATTGTCGAACCCAAGGGAAATATCCTCAAATACCCCATTCCTGTCCGGTACATAAATAGAAAGTATGTCTGCCCCCAAATCTGACAAAATAAGCTTTAATCCGTTACTATTCTCTAAAATATACTTTGTAACCTCTTTTCCATCTTTTGTTACCCCAAATTTTTCTGTCTGAATACTCATATCTGATCCTCCTCCGAACTATAATATTGCATGATACTATTTGCCAAAAATATATTTAGGTTTTTTGGACCTAAACGGCTCATGCGAAGTATGAAACTATTGTACCTTATCTTCTTTCACATTACAAGTCCATTACGACACTTACTTTCGTAATTCCACACGCCAAAAACGCATGTACCATTCCATCGGAAATACGTTCCCCACAGATGGCGATTGGAACTGCCGGCGGACAGGAGACTGTTTCGGCAGCACAGACACGTCCGGCTGCCTCCGTTACCGGAACCACCTCGCTCCTTGAAAATACAGCAGAACGAATGCTCATTGCCCGTTCTGTCTCCCAGTCAAAAAACGGATAACATTCCATCTTTTTTCTTTTTTTTCCGGAAAGGACAGACCTGTCTGCCCATATTTCAAGCCTTTTAAAATCTTCCTCCGTATTTTCCGGTGTCACCATTAACACCACCTGTTCCCGGTCTGCATATTCACATTCCATATGGAATTTCCTTAATTCCTCCGCAATTTCCTCTCCGGAATATCCACATTCCGCTGTCTTTATCACAATTTTTAACGGCTCCCCTTCACGTATGAAAATTCCACGCCCTTTCAGCCGGGCCTTCACTTCCGTTACCCTTTCAATACATTTCTCCAGCCTTTCTTTATATCCTTCCGCCAGATACCGGTTGCACAGATCAAGGGAATCCAGTACAAGATAAGACGGACTGGTAGAACCGAACAGGCACAACGCCTGCTCTGCATAAGGAGCGAACCGTTCTGCATATTTTCTGTGAATATGCAGATATGCTCCGCCAGTCAGTACGGGAAGTGTCTTATGCGCAGAATCACAGCAGATTGCCGCTCCCTGATCCAGAGGATGCCATCCCTTATAAAAATGCAGATAAGCCCCATGTGCATTGTCCACCACAAGCGGGACTCCGTTTTGTTCACAGACCTTTGCAATCCCTGAAATATCAGAAATTTCCCCCAGATAATCCGGTGAGGTCAGATAGACCGCCATGGGAAGTCCTCTTTTCTCCCCGGTCCCCTGCACACAGGCTGAAAGTGCCTGTTCCACCTCCTTAGGTGTTACTTTGCAGGAACACAGATTCCCTGTAAGCCCCTTCAAAAACTCCACATCCAAATCAAGTAATGCACAGGCATCCACCATGCTCCTGTGTACATTTCTTGCCGCCATAAGAAACGGTCTTCCTTTCCCTCCCCACTCCATCTTAAGAATTGCAAGCATTGCCTTAATGCAATGGGAAGACCCCTCTGTGGAAAAATGTGTTGCCCCGCTGCCAAAAAGCATTCCTGCATTTTTCTCACTTTCCTTTATGATTCCCGTTCCCAGATGCAGTACATCCGCACCCTTGATTTCTGTAATATCATAAGAAAACACATGCCCCTTATGACCGGGCATGTGAAATCTTGACATTCCTTTATTTACATAATCTTCCACAAAATCAGCTACTTTCGTGTCCACTGCACCTTTTTCCTCCCGATCCGTTCTCCCTGCTTCACAATCGTTTCAAAGCCAGCCTTTGTATTTTTCACGATATCTCCGTCAAGCTCTATCTTATCTTTCTCGAATGCAAGGATCACTGTGGAACCACCGAATTCAAAAAATCCCTTTTCCATTCCTCGTTTCACATGCATTGCTTCATGATGGTTCACAATTTTTCCCACCATCAGCGCACCCACTTCCATCATCAGCACCCGGCCAAAATTTTTGCTTTTCAGAATAGAAAACTCTCTTGTATTTTCCTTATAGACCGGATATTTTTCCCCGGCCAGCGGATTAACCGTATGAAGCACACCTGGAATCCTGTAATTTTTCGTTTTTTCTCCCTCATCTATGTATGCGTAATGATGATAATCGTCTACAGTCAGACGGAAGATCAAAAGCATCCCACCCTCATATCTTTTTGCCAAAGACTGATTTTTCAAAAGGCTTTCCATGGTATAAGCCGTATTCTTAATATAAAAATGCCCTGCGCGCGTAATCTTTGCCACGCTCAGCTTGCTGTCACAAGGTGCTGTAAGGATTTCCGGGGTCTGAACAAAAGTACGCTTCCCCTCCCGTATTCTCCTTGTAAAAAACTGGTTATAGCTTTCATATTCCTCATCTTCATAATCCTCTAAGGAAATCCCGCTTTTCTTCACAAACAGCGGAACTGCGAACTTAGAAACGGAAGAATCCAGAATCCGTCCTCCAAGTCTTGAAACGCAGGGAGAAGTAAGTACCTTTAACGCCTGCCTTCCAAATGAATTTCCATACAGGGCACGAAGCACCTTTTCCTGTTCCTCATTCCCCGAAACAATATTCCCCATCCTGTCCTTACTTTTCATACCTGACCTCCATTCCTGCACTCCGGGACTAATTTTCTATCCCATCTGCAGCCATAAACCATGCTCTCAAATTACCACACAAACAGCGCGAAACCGGCCGCCATGACATTATCTGCATGAAGTGCCTGTCACCGCCCCATTATGATATACCTGATGCGTTCAAAAAAACCGGTATTTGGAAACTTCCATTTTGGCAGACGATACTTAGAAAGCAGCACCATAATGACAATCGCAACTGCCACCACAAGCACCAGAACCGTAAGCTCCATGTTGTTCGGCTTTTTTAATTTAAAATCACAAATGAACAAAAGTCCCACTACAAATAGTGTAACATGCAGCACCAGACGGAATAAATCGTCACTAATGAACGTCTGTATCATAAATACTAATGGAAGCACAATGGCCATGGAAGTAATCGGCAATCCATGATAATATTTATTGGCACCATCTTCATTCTGCTGCCGTCTGGTCTCCAGCACATTAAAAAACGCCAGGCGGATAACCGAACAGATACAGTAAAAGCAGATGATCAGCCAGCCAACGGTTCCTTTTACACCTAAAAGCCAGCATATCATTGCCGGATAAATTCCAAAACAGATGACATCGCAAAGCGAATCAATCTGCATCCCGAACAGCTTTTCCTCATCTGTCCGGTTCTTCTTCGTCCTTGCAATTTTACCATCGAACATGTCACAAAGCCCGGATAATGCCAAAAGTACAATGGCAATCTTAAAATGCTGCTCAATCGCCTGCGTCATGCCGATGACCGTAAAGCACAGACTGATATACGTAAGAACCACCGTATAATCATAAACTCCAATAAACCGTTTCTTTTTTGTTTTCTTTTCCACTGCTCCCATAAAGGAATTCCTCCCAGTAATTTTTTCGTCAGGCTGTATTACCTGCTATTTTTTTTCTTTCCTGAAATTTTCCTGCCATCCTCTCCGCGTATGGTAACATATGCCACCCCTGTCATGATGGCACTAATGATAAGCTGGGCATAAAAACTGATTCCCCTGCTCGCAATCATCACAGGAAGCACCAGTTTCTTCCCGCAGATTTCCCGGAACATCTGTAAGAACAGGTTTTCGCTCATCCCCATGCCGCCCGGCAGAGGAAGCATATCCACGCAAACAGAAATCATTCCCTGAAGTGTCGTGACCGTTACCGGCGAATACCCGGAAAGCCCAAAGGAAAGATACACCAGATATGTGATAAAGAACCAGATGCATCTTTGAAAAAAAGTAATGATAAGCACATTGACGATTACTATTACATTTTTTTTCAGATACTCTGCCACGCTCCGGTACTTCTCCATGGAACGTCTGACCCTTTCAATCCTCTTTTCTTCCTTTTTCCTGCTTCTGGTCAGCTTTGAAAACACCTGTACCAGACGGATCAGGATATTCTCTGCAAGCGTCGGGTGAAACACCAGAATCATCATAAAAGTCACACAAAATACATTCAGGGCAACGCCCAGATAGCACCAGCCAATGACCGGCTCCAAATGCCTCATCAACGATGGCGGGCGCAAAATCATCACCGCCACGCCAATGACCACCAGGACCGCCTTGTACGTAATCGTTACCACCATTAAAATCAAGGTGGAAATCGACATGGAAAGCTTATCCTTTTTCATAAAATAAAGCTGTGCCGGCTGCCCGCCTGTTGCAGACGGCGTAATCGCACTGAAGAAAAACCCCACAAAAGAATACAAAAAACAGTGTGTAAGAATAACCGGCTGTCCCACTGATTTCATCATATAATAAATGATGACCGACTCGCTCAGGATAAATATAACCACCAGGACGACACCTGCCAGCCAGAAAGAAATCTTTGCCTGCCCCAGATATGAAAGAAGGGCATCCATATCCTCACCATGAAAGACATAATACAGCGTCAATCCAAAGACCAAAAGCAAAAACAGCGTATTAAATATTGTTTTTTTATTCTTCATGTGTTCTCTCCCCAAAAACAAACCGATTGATTTTATCAAACAATTCCATGATTTTTTGATACCATTTTGTATGTTTACCAATATAATAACATACTTCCGCCAAAATTACACCTGCAAAAACATCAATAATAAAATGCTGCTTTGTAAACAACGTGGATGCAAACACCAAAACCGCCATCACACAGGAAAAAAAACGGTACCAGAGAGGAATTTCTTTTCTTCCCCGGATTCCAATAAAACAAAACCAGCTCACCAGACAATGAATAGACGGAAACAGGTTCGATGCATCATCCATCTGGTACACAAAACGCATCAGTGTCTGGAAAAGTCCGTCTCCCACGACCTCCGGCCGGACATTCGTGGTCGGCAGCACGATAAAAAAGAATGCACAGACAATACGCGAAAGGTAATCTGCAGTTGCAAAACGAAACCAGTTTTCTTTCTCCTGCCTGGCAATCATTATATAATTTGCTGTCCAGAACGCAAAACACCCCAAATAAATAATGCTCCATTCCGGCATGAATGGAATTTTCCTGTCCCATGCCGAAGTAAAATCATAATGCTTTGCTTCTTTCATCAAAAGCTGGAGTCCAAAATACAAGACAGAATTGAGTACAAAACAAAAAATGATAGAAAAAAAACTATAGACAGGAATCAGCCGCCCAATTGTTTTTTCATAAAGCCGTCCTAAGTTATTTTTCTCCCACATCATACCCCGCCCTTCTTCTGTTTTCTTTGCTCTGCGTTTCCCTGCCTGCCACAGCCTCCTGTTCTTCCATCCTGTCTGCTGCTGTCCTCTCCTCCCTTTCCTGTTCCCTGCTGACACTGTTTTCTGCGTCCTTCTCCGGATGGATCAGGCGGTAAAGAAACAGCACCACATAAATCATGACCGGTACCATGATCGTTGCGGCCAGACTGGTCTGAAACATATGGAACGATCCCGGCGTGGCCATAAATGCCATAACAGTCGTCACAATATACATTCCAATCAATAACACGATCGCAATCCATGCCATGATTCTTTTTAACCTTTTCATACACTCTCCTTTTCTCTTTATTTTCCAATTTTCGCAAAATATTCCCGGATTTTCTGTTCATAACCGTTTTCCGAAGGAATATAGAATTTTTCTCCCACAAGCTCATCCGGCAGATACTGCTGCTCCACATAATGCCCCGGATAATCATGTGCATATTTATATCCTGTCCCACGCCCTAAATTTCCTGCATTTTTATAATGCGCATCCTGCAAATGAGGCGGAATCGTCCGGATCTCCTGGCTCTGAACAGAATTCATGGCAGAAAAAATGGCATTCACCGCAGAATTGCTTTTAGGAGCACTTGCAATATAGCTTGCTGCCTGCGCTAAAATAATCTGTGCCTCCGGCATCCCGACCCGCTCCACTGCCTGTGCCGCACTGGTCGCCAGGACAAGTGCCATGGGGTCCGCATTGGACACATCCTCTGCTGCACAGATCATCATCCTTCTGGCAATAAATTTAATATCCTCCCCTGCATAGAGCATCCGCGCCAGATAATATACTGCCGCATCCGGGTCGGAACCGCGCATGCTCTTAATAAATGCGCTGATGGTATCATAGTGGTTATCCCCTGTTTTGTCATAACGGACAATCCGTTTCTGGATGCATTCAGAAGCCACCTCTTTTGTGATATGGATTTTCCCATCCTCTGCACGTTCCGTCGTAAGCACACCAAGTTCCACCGCATTTAATGCTAATCTGGCATCTCCACCGGAAATCTCCGCAAGGAAGTCAAGTGCATCCTCTGACACCTCCGCTTCATATGCTCCAAGCCCCCGTTCCCTGTCAGATACTGCCCGTTGTAACAATTCCCGGATATTCTGCACAGACAGGGGTTTTAACTCCAGGATGACGGACCTTGAAATCAAAGCCCGGTTCACTTCAAAATACGGATTTTCTGTTGTCGCCCCAATCAGAATGATGGTTCCGTCTTCCACGAACGGTAAAAGATAATCCTGCTGGCTCTTATTAAAACGATGAATCTCATCAATGAAAAGTATCGTCTTTTTCCCATACATTCCGGCATTTTCCTTTGCCTGCGCCACCACCTCCTCCATATCCTTTTTTCCCGAGGAAGTGGCATTGATCTGTAAAAACTCCGCACTTGTGGCATGGGCAATCACTTTTGCCAGAGTTGTTTTTCCAGTGCCTGGCGGACCATAAAAAAGAAGCGAGCTTAATTTATCTGCCTTGATCGCCCGGTATAAAAGCTTTCCCTTCCCAATGATATGCTCCTGCCCCACCACCTCATCTAATGAGACCGGCCTCATTCTGGAAGCAAGCGGTGATTCCTTTTCTTTAGTCTGTTCTCTTGCATACTCAAATAAATCCATAATAATCCCCCATGCCGGGCACTCTGTGCGCCTTAATCTTCAAATACCAGTACCTCATTCTCCAGTTTTGAAAAATATAACTCCGTCTGGTCAAAATCCAGTCCCGCCTGTCCATTTGATGCCTCTGTAATCTCTTTTTCCACCCTTTCACAATCCTCTGCTGCCACAAATACCTTTATTTTTACATCTTCCCCATATACGGTATCTTCCACCGGAAGCCCCAGATTCATGACCACATACTGCAGCTTTCCGATTCCGTTATAATCCGTCTGTATCGTCAGGCGTTTTCCAAGCCTTTTTGTAATTATCCTGCTGTTTTTCAGACCTTCCTGTGCAGCGGCAGAATATGCCCGTATCAGTCCTCCTGTTCCCAAAAGCGTACCGCCGAAATATCTGGTCACGACCACCAGTACATTCCTAAGTTCCTGTCCCATCAGCACATCCAGGATGGGTCTTCCCGCCGTTCCTGACGGCTCCCCGTCATCACTGCAGCGGGAGATTTCACCACCTGCGCCCAGAATATAGGCATGACAGTTATGTCTGGCATCCCAGTACCTCTTTTTTATTTCTTCCAGTTTCTGCAGCACTTCTTCTTCTGTCCGTACCGGAAACACATGCGCAATAAACCTGGATTTTTTTTCCACGATTTCTCCGGTTCCTGCCTCATAAACCGTCTGATATGTCCGCATCTTTTTCTCTCCCTTTCATATGTCCCTGTCCACAGACAGAATCTCCGTACTCCTCTCAAGAATTCCGTTCACATACGCTAAAAATATCCCATAATTCACAATCGGCACCTGACATGCTTTCGCACATGCGAGCCGACGTTTCATCTCCTTTTCATGGAGCGTACAGCCCCCGCAGTGAATCACCAGCGCATATTTGTCAAGCTTCTCCGGGAAATCCCCGCCACTGGAGGTCTCCAGCACAAGCTCTTTTCCCGTATATTTTTTCAAAAGTCCCGGAATCTTTACGGTACCGATGTCCTCACACTGCCTGTGGTGCGTACAGCCTTCTGAAATCAGGATCCGGCTGCCGTCTTTTAAATGCTCCAGAGCTTTCACGCCATCTGTCAGAACATCAAGCTCTCCCTTATATCTGGCAAACAGGATGGAAAAAGAAGTCAAAAAGATTTCTCCCGGAACCATGGCATCCACCTCTTTAAATGCCTGCGAATCCGTCACCACAAGCCTGATCTGTCCTTTGAACCTTTCAAGTACAGAAGGAAGCTCCTCCGGCTGCGTCACTACCGCCGCTGCATGATGGTCAAGAATTTCCCTGAGCACCTGCTGCTGCGGCAGGATGATCCTTCCCTTTGGAGCCGCAGAATCCACCGGGACCACAAGTACCACCATTTCCCCCGGACAAATCAGATCCCTTATAATATACCGTTCTTTTTTTTCTTCCGGAACAAGTCTTATCAGTGCCTGCTTTAATTCTTCCATTCCCCTGTTTTCCACTGCACTTGTAAGAACCGCCGCTGCCGGAAAACCCTGAAACATTTCCTTTAATTCCAAGGCTTCCTGCTCCTCCAGACGGTCAGCCTGGTTCAAAACAAGAACATATGGGATCTTATTCTCCTGCAGCTTTTCCGCTAATGTCCGTTCTTTTTCCAGAATTTTCCCGTCTGTCTGTTTTCCATTTTTTACGTATTCCTTCCACAAAGAGCCTGCGTCCAGAACCAGCAGAGCCGCATCTGCTGTATTCATGGCCTGAAGTGCCTTTTCCACACGTTTCCTTCCAAGCTCTCCTTCATCATCAAGCCCCGGTGTATCCACCAAAAGACATGGTCCAAGCGGCAGAATCTCCATCGCCTTTGACACCGGGTCTGTCGTCGTCCCTGCAATATCTGATACAATGGCGAGCGGCTGTCCGGTAAGTGCATTTAAAAGACTGGATTTTCCCACATTTCTTTTTCCATACAGAACAATATGAAACCGCTCTCCTTTCGGAGTTTCCTGTAGACCCATAGCTTCCCCTTTTTCCTAAAACATGATTCATAACTTTCCATTCCAGCCAGAAAGCTGGTTTTCCTGATATTTTATCTAATCTGCCCGTTCCCATTGATCAAATACTTCATGGTCGTAAGCTCCCTTAATCCCATTGGTCCCCGGACATGCAGCTTCTGGGTAGAAATCCCGATTTCCGCTCCAAGGCCAAATTCGCCCCCATCTGTAAACCTTGTGGAACAGTTCACATATACACAGGCAGAATCTACCTCCCTCTGGAACTTTTCTGCATGATCATAATCCTTCGTCACAATGCATTCCGAATGTCCGGTAGAATACTTTTTGATGTGGGCAATTGCCTCCTCCACAGAATCTACCACTTTTACCGCCAAAATATAATCCAGAAATTCTGTTGCATAATCCTCTTCTGTCGCCTGAATCACCGTTTGTCCCAGAATTTCCTTTGTTTTTTCGCACCCCCTCATCTCTACTGAATGAGATTCAAACCGTTTTTTCAGAAGTGGGAGAAATGCTTCTGCCACATCCTTATGCACCAGACAAGTCTCTAACGCATTACATACACTAGGTCTTTGTGTCTTTCCGTTATCTGTAATATCCACCGCCATCTCCAAATCTGCGGATGCATCTATGTAGATATGGCAGTTTCCGGTTCCTGTTTCAATGACCGGCACCGTTGCATTTTTTACAATGGCCTGAATCAGCCCTGCACCACCTCTTGGAATCAGGACGTCAATATATTCGTTAGCGCGCATCATTTCTGTAGACACCTCTCTTGAGGTATCTTCCACAAGCTGTACAGTCTCCTTTGGAAATCCACAGGTTTCCAGTGCCTGCTGCATAAGCTTCATTAAAATCTTATTGGAACAAATGGCTTCCTTTCCACCACGCAGGATTGCCGCATTTCCGCTCTTAATACAGAGTGCAGCCGCATCCACCGTCACGTTTGGCCTTGATTCATAAATAATCCCAATAACCCCCATTGGTACGCGGACTTTTGTGATCCGCATCCCATTTGGCCTTACCGAGCCGGAAAGCACCTCTCCCACAGGGTCTTCTAAATTCACAAGCTCCAGACATGCATCTGCAATTCCCTCTATGCGCTCCTTTGTCAGTCTGAGCCGATCCACCATGGTGTCAGAAATCCCGTTCTCCTTTGCATGTGCGATATCCTTTTCATTTTCCAGTAAAATCTGTTCCATATTCTCCCGAAGACACTTTGAAATCTCTGTCAGGATTTGATTCTTCTCACCAGTAGAAGCTGTCCCGATCCTTCCTCTGGAATCCACCGCTTTTTTCCCTAATTCCTCTATATAACCCATATGCCTTTTCTTCCTTTCCTCATATTCCATGTTCCCCTACGTTCTTTTTTGCCGGTCCGCTTCCCGACAGCCCGGATTAAATGATATGCATACAACTCATATAAACCTGCAGCCTTTTTCCCGGCCCGCTTCCCAGCAGCCTTACAGGGAATTATTTGATATCAATTTTTTTGCTGCTCGCAATCGCCAGGGCTCCCGGACCGATATGACAGGAGACACTTAATGACAGTGGATTGACCACTATTTCCTCAATCCCCCACTTTTCCTGAATCCAGTTCACAAAGTCTTTTGCAGCATCCTCATTATATGTATAAGCCACGGCAAAATTCACATCATGAATCCTGTTCATTCCCCCGAAACGATTTTCCATGTCAGCTTCCATGGCTGCAATCATCTTTGCTGCTCCCTGCTTTGCAGTCCTTGCCACCATATATTTATCCAGCTTTTCTCCCTGAATCTGAAGTACGGGCTTTAACCGCAGCGCAGAACCAAGTGCTGCAGCCGCCGGAGTGATTCTTCCACCCTTTTTTAGATATTTCAGCGTATCCAGCATAATATAAATGCTGGACTCTGACTTCACCTTTTCCAGATATTCCTTAATTTCCAACGCACTTTTTCCAGCATCTGCCAGAGTCCTTGCATCCAGTACAGACTGTCTCTGTGTCACAGAAATCCTCTGATTATTCACCACCTGCACCCTTCCCTGATACTCCTCTGCCAGCATAAGTGCCGTCTGGCAGGAACCGGACAATCCGCTGGACATTGGAATATATACCACGCTCTCTGCCTGGCCAAGAAGGCGTTCCCATTCCCCAGTCACATTTTCAGGAGAAGGCTGCGATGTAGAAATCTCCGAATCATCTGTCAGATTTTTATAAAAATCCTCCTGTGTAAAATCTACCCCTTCAAAATACGTATTTCCATTAATCAAAAATGGCATCGGAATTACAGAAACGCCGTACCTGTCTGCGTCTTCCTTTGTCATTCCGCTGTTACTGTCTGTTAAAATTGCAATTTTTTCCATACCCACCTCATCATTTTTTTGAAGTTGTACCTGTATCCTGCCATATAAGCTCTACTGTGGCTCATACAGGCATTTCCCTAATTTAGTATATATGAAATCAGAACAAATTACAAGACTCCCTGGCAGACGTCACAGTTTACACATGCATGTGAATAGTAACCCACAGACATCTGTACAAACCAGTTTTTTGTTTTTTTCTCTTGCGTTCCGTTCCCTCCCGTAGTATGATATTCATACGCAATTATTACCATGGAGTTACTTCGTACCGGAAGGGAGGGATATTATGCATCGTTTTCTGCGCGCCATTGGCTTCAGCCACTTAAAGACCAGACAGGAGCTGGAAGCCATCCTCGGAAAGATTATGCAGGCACCGGATCATGTCAAAAAAATACAGCTTTCCAAAGAAACCAACTACACCGAATTTTCCATGCAGTTCGGTCAGGGAATCGGCATCCGTATTCGTGGCGAATACGATGAAAAGGGGTTCTTTTACATGCAGCATTATTTCCCTTTCTGTGAAAGCAAGCTCATTACCTCCTCAGAGGACATTATCGTAAATAAACGGGTAGACACAAATGCGTTCACCGGAATGTGCGATGACCTGCGCATTGGAATCTCTCTCATCTTTTATTTACAAAATGCAGTAGATTATTTAGAGCTTCACACCCCGGACAATACCCCGCACAAAGCAAAGCTTACATTAGCCGGGCTTTCCCTGAAAGGCACCATTTTGTTAGGCGTTTATCAGGACGACAGGAATGATGAGCGGAAAAAGATTCGTTCCAGCCGCAGAAACCATCTGATCACAAAGGCAAAAAACGGCGACCAGAAAGCCATTGATGATCTGACACTGGAAGAAATCGACTTATCCGCCAAAATCCAGAACCGCATCAAGCAGGAAGATCTGTACTCCATTGTAGAAACGACCTTCATTCCTTACGGCTCAGAATCTGACCATTACTCCATTTTGGGCACCATTGTAAACTGGAGCCTGTGCACAAACCTGCACACCAATGAAGGAGTATATCAGATGCTTTTAAACTGCAACGGCATCTTAATCACTGTATGCATCAACAAAGAAGACCTTTTTGGCGAACCAATGCTTGGCAGACGCTTTAAAGGCGTTATCTGGATGCAGGGGCATGCCGATTTTGAACAGCTCAGACCAGCTGCGGACAGCTAATGCACATCGCACAGGCTGCCATCACTATATTTTTGAAAAAGAAACTTTGAATCTTCTGTTTCAACGGTTTCTTTTTTATTTAAGAACACCTTTTCATAACATTGTTCCTTTGGACACTTCTCTGTTGCCAGCTTATGGCTTGCTTTACAAAATATATACCTTGCATGGCATCTGCAGTTCTTTTTCGGCTCTGTCCCCTGCTCAAAATACTCTGTGCGCACCACATCTTCTTCTCCTGACTTATCACAAAGACCGGGAACAGCAAGATTTCCACATTTTGTACATATCTGCCGGCTGACAATGTCCTCCGGTCTTTTAAACAGGGCACGTTTCACATTTTTATATTTGTGCACACGCTCCATAATATCCCGCCACATGGTCGTCACATACACAGTTGATTCCAGAGGATTCCCCTCATCCTCCCCCGTCCAGATTCCAAAGGTATAATATGGCGTATAGCCCATATACCAGATATCTGTATTATTCTCTGTCCTGCCCGACTTTCCGGAAACTGCGATTCCGTCCTGTGAAAAATGCAGCAGATTCTTTTCCAGCCGGATTGATTCATTCTGCATGGCATTTGTCAAAAGCCACGCTGTACTTTTCTTCATGATCTGTGTCTTGTCCTTCTTCCTGCCTAAAAGAACCTTCCCATTTTTATCCAGAACCTTTGTATAAAATTTCGGTGTCTGATAGGCTCCTTCATTCGCAAATGCCGCATAAGCAGAGGTCAGCTCCAGATTTGTCACGCCATCTGCCAGCTTTCCAAGGCCAATCTGAAGCTGAAAATCATTTTTATCCG
Source organism: uncultured Lachnospiraceae bacterium (assembly GCA_902795775.1). Lineage (GTDB taxonomy): Bacteria > Bacillota > Clostridia > Lachnospirales > Lachnospiraceae > Butyribacter. Next base: position 19,032 of record CADBMP010000262.1, read on the forward strand.
ACAGACCGTTTCTTTCCGTAACCTTTCTCTCTCGTTTCTTTTCCACCAGAGTCGTAAGTCCAAACCTTTTCAGATAAGAATACCCCACCTCCACCGATACCTTTTCCAATACTTTAATGGTGGGAACTGCCTTCGATAATGCCAGTGCATCCCGCAGCGTAATAAGCCCGGAAGGTTTCTCATCGTCCAGATCCGTAACCGGCGTACTAGTATCCGGATATTGATATTCGGAATCGTCCTGTACATCCCCCAGGGTCATCCCGGCTGTATCAAGTGCAGGTGTATAGACCGATAATGCATCAAACAGGGTTCCCGGCTGCCGTTCCAAAGCAACCGCACGATTTAAGGCATCCCCTTTTCCCTTTCCTTCCCGTCCGCCCACAATCGCACGTACAGCCCCTGTTTTTTGTTCCATCAGGACCAGAGAGGTCTGGATTTCCTGCTCTGTATTCAATTCCCCTTTTTTCTTTTTTTTAGGAACAGGATAATACTTTTTATTACGTACTACATCATCACAAATTTTTTGTATAGAACTGTCAAGACAGGAATAAATTTTAATTTCCTTACTGAACACCAGCCGGTTCGCCTCGGTCGCAGAATATCCTTTTTCCCTCTGCAGATCCCGGATTACCTGTGCTAAAACCGCATCTGTATAATAAGAACCTTCTGTATTTGTCCTGCTCTCCCATACAGCCGCCTGATTGCGCAGCCTTAAATATACATCATCACCAAGTGCATCTCCATACTCCTCTTCCGATATATACTGCGCATCCAGCATCCCTTTTAAAATGCTCATCCGTTCCCGCCTGTTCCCGTCCGAATACGCAGACGGGGAAAAAACGGAGGGATTTTTTGAAATTGCTGCCAGGACTGCCGCTTCTGATATATTTACCTCGGAAATATCCTTTCCAAAGTACCTTTCCGCAGCTGCTCCTACCCCGATAATATGATCTCCCAGATTTACCGTATTCAGATAATATTCCAGAATCTTATCCTTGGACATGGTATCCTCCAGGGTAATTGCCGCATACTGCTCCTCAATCACATTCTTCAACCTGTGGAAAAAGGAACCTCCCACACTCCGCTTTGCCATCTGGTTCTTAATCAGCTGCTGTGTAATGGTATATCTCATCTCCGGAGCCTCACCCTGCTGAGTCAGGCGGGCATAAAAATCTTCCAGCACCCCTCTTGCATTCACTCCATGATGTTTGTAAAAAATCTTATCCCAGCTGACCACAAAAGCCTTTTGAACCGAATTCGGAATCCTTTTCAATGAAGCATACTTTTTCAATACATTCTTTGAAGAAATAGTGTTCATCAAATCTCCATTGCTATCATATATGCTGCTCTGTCTGCCTTCTGAAAGAAGCTCCTGTTCCCCTACCGGCATAATTCCGGAAATGATCCCATCAACCCTGAAAAACAATTTCAGGCAGCCGGACACAAAAAGCAAAACAAGAAAAAGCCCCCGGAGATATTTGATTATCTCATTTCTCCGGTAGCTTTTTTTCTGTGAAATGCTGTTTATTTTTTTTTGTCTGAGTTCAATTTCCCTTAAACTAAAATTCATAAGCACCTCATAATATTCTATTAACGATAAATGATGTCACTTCTTTTTGGTCCATTCGATACCATTTTGACCGGTACCCCTAACTCCTTTTCTATAAATTCCACATATTTTCTGCAGTTTTCCGGAAGCTCATCATATTCCTTGATTCCACGGATATCTGTTTCCCAGCCTGGAAGCACCTCAAAGACCGGTTTTGCCTTCTTAAGCTCTGTCGTCACCGGAAAATCCTTACGCACCGTTCCATCAATCTCATATCCAACGCAGACCGGTATTTCCTTTAAATATCCCAGACAGTCAAGCACCGTCAGCACTACCTCTGTTGCCCCCTGGATTGCACAGCCATACCGGTTTGCCACTGCATCAAACCAGCCCACACGACGTGGTCTTCCTGTGGTCGCACCATACTCGCCCTTATCTCCGCCCCGTTTCCTAAGCTCCTCTGCTTCTTTTTCATCCAAAATCTCACTGACAAATTCTCCGGCACCAACCGCACTGGAATATGCCTTGACCACCGTTACAATCCTTTTAATTTCATAAGGCGGAAGCCCGGCACCTATGGCTCCATAAGCAGCCAGTGGAGAAGATGAAGTCACCATAGGATAAATTCCATGGTCCGGATCCTTTAAAGAACCAAGCTGTCCTTCTAAAAGAATCTCCTTGCCATCCTTTACCGCCTGCCTCAAAAATGCGGAAACATCACAAACATATGGCTCTATCATTTTCCTGTATTCCTGCAGCAAAGAGAACAAAGCTGCTTCATCTAATGCAGGCTTATGGTATAAATGCTCTAAAATCACATTCTTCTGCTCACAGATCCTGTGCAGCTTTTCTTTTAAATATTCCTCGTCAAAAAGCTCAGACACCTGAATTCCAATTTTGGCATATTTATCAGAATAAAAAGGTGCAATTCCTGATTTTGTGGAGCCGAACGAATTTTTTCCCAGACGTTCCTCCTCAAATTTATCAAAATCAATATGATACGGCATCAATATCTGCGCCCGGTCGGAAACAAGCACCTTCGGCTTTGGAACCCCCTGTTCCACCAGGGAATCGATTTCCTTGACCAGAAACGGAATGTTCAAGGCCACTCCATTTCCAATAATGCTCGTGGTATGATGGTAAAATACTCCTGACGGAAGCAGATGCAAAGCAAAACGCCCATAATCATTGATGATTGTATGTCCCGCATTGCTTCCTCCCTGAAACCTCACAATAATGTCAGATTTCTCTGCCAGCATATCCGTCACTTTTCCCTTTCCTTCGTCTCCCCAGCTTGCGCCCACAATCGCTGTTACCATAATAACCTCCTTCTTACATTCCAATTATTTTTGTTATCGTAACATCCGGCTCTCTTACCAGATCACAGTAAAATGCCCCTACCTTTACTACCGGTCTTGATAACGAATCTTTATTGATCAGCACCACCTTGCCCTGTTCTCCGTTTGAAAGCTCCACATCTGTATTGATATAAGCCTGAACCACTGTATTCAAAAACGGAAGCAGGTATTCCAGATCATATTTTGTAATTCCTTCCCTTTCAAACATTGCAATCACTGCAAACGGACAGATTGCATCCCTGTACGGACGCTTTGATGTCATGGCATCAAAGGTATCAGCAATCGCCAGGATTTTTGGAAATTCCCCAATCTGATCTGCCCGGTATCCGCCCGGATAACCTGAACCATCCATCCTCTCATGATGACGCATGACCGCATCGATTACACGCGCATCCAGTTTCCTGTCCTTTAAGATATTATGCCCCTGCAGAACATGTGTCTTGACCAGATTGTACTCCGAAATCGTCAAGCGGTCCGGTTTGTGCAAAATATCATCCGGAATCATAATCTTTCCAATATCATGCAGCAGCCCGGAAAGTGTCAGAAGCTCCAGGTCTTCCTCCGACATCCGCTTGTTAGAAACACGTCCAATCAGATTGCCAAGGATGGCCACATTCAGACAATGCATATAGGTCATATCATCATATCCCCTCATACACTGCAGCATATCAAGGATATGAAGGCTGTTTCTGCTTGTGGAAACCACGTTTTCCGTCTCTTTTAAAATGACCTCTGTATCAATGTCTTCTCCTCTCACCGCCTGACTAAGTGTATCCTTCAGAGAATCCACCGTTGCCATAAAGGAGCTTTGAAACTCCTTAAATTCCTTTGTTTCCCGTACTTTTTCATAATAGCTTTCCGTACCTTCTTTTTCCTGAATATCCGGCACCGAAGCCACAAAAGAAGACTCCGTAAGGTTTTCTCTTTCTTTTACGGCATCCTGTAAGATTTTCCCCGGTCCCGTTTGTTCCTCTTTCGTTCCAGATACAGAAACTACCGTTTCTTCCTTCCCGTTTCCTTCAGTAAGCTCTGAATGGAGTACAGGCGTTTTTCCATCTTCCTTTACCTGAATTCTTACAGCAAATATCGAGCGTTCCTTTAAAGACGCTATGATTGAATCTGTAAGCACTGTATTCTCAGGAATCAAAAGCTGCCCCTCTGCAGTAAAGACATCATCCTGCGTAATCATATCTGCAGTCAGTCTCGCTGTCAACATTCTCTTTCCCGCCATATCTCCTCCTCCATCGCTTTTTTATGAAATTGCCGGTCAGACCATTTGCACATCAGACGTTAATCTCTGCCTTCAATCCCAAAAGCTCCCTGTTCTTTTCCAGAACAGGTTCAACCGTCCCTTTGATAAATTCCTCCACCTGGGATGGTGCACGTCCGATATATTTTTCCGGTCTCATTGCTTCCTTTAATTCCTCCAGCCCCACCGGAAATTCCTCATCTTCCGCAATCAATTCCAAAAGATTGTTTTCTTTTCCATATTTCTTAACATTCATCCCTGCTTCCATGGAAAGTGTACGTATCCTCTCATGAAGCTCCTGTCTGCTCTTTCCGGTCTTTACTGCATCCATCATGATGTTTTCCGTAGCCATGAACGGAAGCTCAGACATGAGACGTTTTTCAATTACCTTTTCATAAACCACCAGACCATCCACCACATTTAACACAAGATCCAAAATACCATCTGTTGCCAGAAAACCTTCCGGAATACTGATTCTCTTATTTGCAGAATCATCTAACGTCCTCTCAAACCACTGGCAGGCAGATGTGAACATCCCATTCGTTACGTCAGACATCACGTAACGGGCAAGTGATGCTATCCTCTCGCTTCTCATCGGGTTTCTTTTATATGCCATGGCAGAAGAACCAATCTGGTTTTTCTCAAACGGCTCCTCAATCTCCTTCAAATGCTGCAAAAGCCTGATATCATTTGAAAGCTTATGCGCACTTGCCGCAATCCCTGCAAGTACATTCAGCACCCTTGTATCCAGTTTTCTGGAATAGGTCTGTCCTGATACCGGAAAACACTGGTCAAAACCCATCTTTCCGGCAATGATACGGTCTAACTCCTTTACCTTTTCCTCATCTCCGTCAAACAGCTCCATAAAGCTCGCCTGCGTTCCTGTTGTCCCCTTGGAACCTAAAAGCTTCATTGTAGAAAGAACATACTCCACATCTTCAAAATCCATTAGGAATTCCTGAAGCCAGAGCGTGGCACGCTTTCCAACGGTAGTCGGCTGCGCCGGCTGAAAATGCGTAAAAGCCAGTGTCGGCAGATCCTTATACTTCATGGCAAACTTAGAAAGCTCATCGATCACATTCAAAAGCTTCTTTCTGACAAGCTCCAGTGCTTCCGTCATAATGATTACATCCGTATTATCTCCCACATAGCATGATGTGGCTCCCAGATGGATAATGCCGGCCGCCTTCGGACACTGCACGCCATACGCATACACATGGGACATGACATCATGACGAACCAGCTTTTCCCTCTCCTTTGCCACATCATAATTGATATCCTCTGCATGCTCCTTTAATTCCTCAATCTGCTCCTTTGTTACTGCCGGACCACCTTTTTCATCCAGAAGTCCCAGCTCATTTTCCGCTTCAGCAAGTGCAATCCACAGCTTCCGCCAGGTCTTAAACTTCTTGTCCGGCGAAAAAATATACTGCATCTCTTTGCTTGCATAGCGTTCTGAAAGCGGACTTGTATATCTGTCATTATTCATAAACACCTATTCCTCCTATTATTGTTCCTTTCCACAGCCGTCAAACCGTCACCTTTCTCCCCGGATATCCTCCTTGGGCGGCTGCACCGGATACTCCCCGGAAAAGCAGGCATGACAATAGCCTGTATCGCCATCCAGCAGTTCATGAAGCCTGTTCATATCCAAATACCCCAAAGAATCCGCACCAATCATCTCCCGAATTTCCTCCACAGAATGGCTGTACGCCGGAAGTTCCTCGCTGCTCGGCACATCTGTTCCAAAATAGCAGGGATACTTAAACGGTGGAGAGCTGATCCTCACATGAACTTCGGCTGCCCCTGCATCCTTCAGCATCTTTACAATCCTCGCGCTCGTGGTCCCCCTGACTATGGAATCATCCACCATGATAACACGTTTTCCTGCCACCACTTCACGAAGTACATTCAACTTGATTCTGACACTAGACTCCCTTGCCGACTGCTTTGGTTTGATAAACGTCCGGCCCACATAACTGTTTTTCACAAAAGCCGTTCCATATGGAATGCCGGACTCAACTGCATACCCCATTGCTGCTGCATTTCCTGACTCCGGTACGCCTACCACAATATCCGCATCCACAGGATGGGTCTGCGCCAGAATCCTTCCTGCTGTCATGCGCGAATGATGTACGCAGATTCCATCAATATAACTGTCCGGCCTTGCAAAATAGATATATTCAAAAATACATCTGGATGCGCTCCCTTTCACCATGCTCTTATCAGAAAAAAGTCCTTCCGGCGTTATGGTAACAATTTCTCCCGGTTCCACATCCCGGACAAATTCTGCCCCAATGGTATCTAATGCACAGGTTTCCGAAGCAAGTATATAGGCATGATCTCTTTTTCCAATGCAGAGCGGGCGGAATCCTTCAGGATCCCTTGCACCGATCAGCTTTCTTGGACTTGCAACTACTAAAGAATAGGCTCCCCTAATCCTCTGCATTGCATTTTTCACAGCCTGCTCCACAGTCCCTGTGTGAAGCCGCTCCTTTGCGATCAGATACGCAATCACCTCAGAATCAATGGTAGTCTGGAAAATGGCACCGCCCAATTCCAGCTCCGTCCTCAGATCCAGTGCATTCACCAGATTACCATTATGTGCCAGTGAAAGTGTTCCCTTAATGTAATTAAGTACCAGCGGCTGTGTGTTTTCTGCAACACTGGCTCCCGCCGTTGAATACCGGACATGACCCACTCCGATATCCCCGTTCATCTTCTCCAGCCTTTCTGCCTGGAACACTTCATTGACCAGTCCCATCCCTTTGCAAACATCAGAATTTCTTTTTGGCCCGTCCGTTCTGCTGACGGCAATGCCGCAGCTTTCCTGTCCTCTATGCTGCAGGGAAAACAACCCATAATAAATGGTTCCCGCTACATTCCCGCCATCCAGATCGTACATGCCAAAAACACCACATTCCTCATGAAGCTCCTGTTCTTCCTGCATATCGGAAAAACAGGCTTCTTTCCAGCACTTCTGCTTCTCTGTTCTTTTTATCTGCTCCATTTCCATCCTTTCAGTTACGATTCCTGAACCAGTCCGATTCTCTTAGCCACCTCCTGATAAGCATCCTCTACACCGCCAAGATCCCTTCTGAAACGGTCCTTATCTAATTTCTCATGTGTTTTTTTATCCCAGAACCTGCATGTATCCGGAGAAATCTCATCTGCCAGAATAATGGTCCCGTCATCCGTCTTTCCAAATTCAATTTTAAAATCAATCAGGTCAATGCCGCATTCTCCAAAAAATTCCTTTAGAAAATCATTTACCATAAACGCATATTTTGTAATGGTATCAATATCCTCCCTGGTAGCCGCGCCAATCGCGATTGCGAAATAATCATTGATGAGCGGATCTCCCAGTGCATCATCCTTATAAGAAAATTCCAATGTAGGACATAAAAGCTGAAAGCCCTCCTCGATTCCTAAGCGCTTTGAAAAGCTTCCTGCTGCCACATTACGCACAATGACTTCCAACGGTATGATCTTAACCTTTTTCACTGCCGTTTCCCTGTCACTTAATTCCTCAATATAATGAGTCGGAACTCCGGCTTTCTCCAGCTTCTGAAACAAGAAATTCGTCATTTTATTGTTGATAACGCCCTTTCCCACAATAGTTCCTTTTTTTTCACCGTTAAAAGCAGTAGCGTCATCCTTGTAATCCACGATCACTACATTTTCATCCCCGGTCTTAAAAACCTTTTTTGCCTTTCCTTCATAAATCATATCCAGTTTTTCCACTACCGTATCCTCCTCATCAGAAATAGTATGCTGCTTACCTAAAGTTTTCCTGTGGGAACACACCATGTCACAGGTGCATTCCACTAACTAATATATCGTTTTTTAACAATCCGCACTAAATGATATCTGCCCAAAATCCATATATAAAAGATTTTTGGCAGATATCATAAGTCCAGTTAATTAAAAAACTCAATACTTATATATTATAACCGCATCACAAATAATTCGCAAGTATCAGTTTTCTTGTTCACACTTCAGGCTTCTGTGTTTTTTTAGGTTTCTGTGTTTTTTTAGGTTTCTGTGTTTTTTCAGGTTCCTGCGTTTCCCCAGGCTCCTGTACATTTTCCATAGGTTCTTCTGTCACAGCTGTCACAGTAAAATCCTTAAAAATCCCTCTCTGGATCTTCACCGCCAGAATCCTTGTTACAGCTTCATCCAGCATCTCCATCGTAATCTCTCCCGAAACAACCGCATCCAGAATGCTGCCATACGCCTCCTTAAAATTCTCCGGCATCAGCACAATATCCGCCCCTGCCTTAAAAGAAGTCTTTGCCGCCTCTGCCGCACTATAATACCGGGTAATGCTTGCCATATCAAAAGCATCCGTTATGATGATTTTTCCAAAGCCCAGCTCGTCCCTTAAAATCGTTTTCATCATCAGCTCCGACACAGAAGCAGGCACCGAGCTTTCCGTTACCTTGCTGACAGAAATATGTGACATCATCACAAAATCTGCTCCGGTAGAAATTCCCGTAACAAAAGGCACAAAATCCACGTTTCTCAATTTTGAGATTCCACTGTCCAAGTCCACGCTCCCATCATGCGTGTTGCCATCTGAGGAACCCTGTCCCGGAAAATGCTTTAACGCTGCACAAATTCCCGTATGATGAAGCCCCTGTACAAATGCACTTACATGCTCCGAAACCTTTTTGGGGTCGTCGCCAAAGGACCGCGACCCAATTTCCATATTCAATGAACTCAATTTAACATCCGCTACAGGTGCAAAATCCACATTAAATCCAAGTTCACCGATTTCCGTTCCTATTGTTTTTGCCATCTGGTAGGTATATTCATCATCCTTCGTTTTTCCTATCATTTCTGCAGAAGGAAAACGGGTTGTTTTCATTTTTTTATTGGAAGCAATTCTTGCCACATCCCCACCTTCTTCATCTACAGCCACAAATAACGGGATTTTTGCTGCCTCCTGAAGCTTCCGGTTCAGTTTTTGGGTCTGTTTTCTTCCTTTTAAATTTCTGGAAAACAAAAGCACACCGCCTACATGGTATTCCGAGAGCGTTTTCTTCATCTCCTTTGTTATTTTCCGGTGTTCATAAAAATCCCCCCTGGTGTTATCCAGCTGTTCCAGATTCAGGATGAATAACTGCCCGACCTTTTCCTCCACAGTCATGTTCTTCACATATGTGTCCGCATATACCAACGCGTCCTCCCAGTCCATCTCTTTTTCCGTTTCTTCACTGCTTTCCTCTGAAGAAACTTTATCCTCTTTTTTTTCATAATTCTTAATCGCCACCTTCTCCGTTTCCCAGAACGGAGTGCAGCCACTGATTCCAGAACAAAGGGCGATTATAAGCAATACCGCCAAAAAACACCTGCCTTTTTTTACCAGGTTCCTCTTGCCATGACCGCCTCTGCCATATATTACATGCTTTTTCCAATGATTTTCCACGCTGGCCTCCTATCTTTCTATCTAGCCGAACTACATTTGCACTTTTTAAGTATATTGTTTTTCTCCTTTTTGTCAAGCATTACCAGCCGACATATTCTAAATCCGGTTACAGCTTAGCCCAAAATCCATATACGAAAGACTTCGGACCAGAATCCATAAATCCAGTTCATAAAAAACTCAATACCAGAAAATTATGTATACTGGCCAGGCTGTACCGCATAAGATAGGATTGTAAATAAATTAAACTGCCTGAAAGAATGGCAGAATGGAGGATTTATGAGTGATTTAGCAGCAACAACCTGTGGTGGATGTAACGGAAACGATAACGGATGTAATTGGATCATCATCCTGCTTTTACTCTGCTGCTGTGGAGGAAACGGCGGATTTGGATTTGGAAATTCATGCGGTGACAACGGATGCAGCTCTATCATCTGGATCATACTTATCCTGTGCTGCTGCTGCGGCGGAGGATCCGGCAGCTTCTTTTAATCGCAGTTTCCGAATCTGAAATACTTTTCCGGCATATCATTTTTCAACTGCGAAAAACTCCATGCCGGAAACAGAGCCTTGCTCTAACAATGAGAAAAGCCCCGTTTTCCCGGGGCTTTTTTCATGCACATCCTTTGCGTTCCATCACTTTTCCGTGTATTTACTGATTCCCCACAGAATTCAATTTTTGAAAAATATTTTTATTCGAAAATATAGTGACAAAAGAAGGCGGCGTAATATCTTGTGAGGAACCATATTCGCCGCCGGTACTTAGTGCTCGTATTCACAGGCGTCAGCCTGTGGAGAGCACTTATGTACCGCTGTGTGCGAATACTAAGCGCAAGCGGGTTCCGGAACAAGATTATTACGCTGCTGTCTTCGATTCAAAATCTATCAAAATTTTACAAAAATTAATTTCCGTTTCACTCCCCGGAATTCCTGTATCTCATACACACTTCGTCCACCTCATAGACCGTATCTTCCTCAATCACCAGACTGTCATGCGTTTTCTTCTGTTTCCGTATTTCATACATATTTTTCTGCATTTCCTGTGTTTTCTCCCGTTTTTCCGGTTCATAATAATATCTCATGTGACTTTCCTCCGTTTTATCCAGTCTTCACTATTTTATGCACCAAAAAAACGTTTGACCCTGTCAAGTTCAGAAGTCATGGAAAGAAAAAGCATATCTAAGACAGTCAGGGAAACCATTGCTTCCACCACCACAACTGCCCTCGGCACAATGACCGGGTCATGGCGGCCCTTGATTTCCACAGAGATTTCCTCTCCGGACCGGTTCACCGTCTGCTGGGAATGCGCAATGGAAGGCGTGGGTTTTATTGCAGCCCTCAGGATAATGTCAGAACCGTCGCTGATCCCCCCCAGAATCCCGCCAGAATGATTCGTCTTTTTTAAGACCCTGCCATCTTCTCCCATGCAGAACGCATCATTATTCTGTGATCCAAAAGAGGCTGCTGCCAAAAATCCATCTCCGATTTCCACTCCCTTGACCGCTCCGATGGACATTACCGCCTTCGCCAGATTCGCATCCAGCTTTTCAAAAACCGTTTCTCCCACTCCTGCAGGCATCCCCTTTACCACACATTCAATGATGCCGCCCACAGAATCCTGCTCCTTTATCTTCTGCTCCAAAAGAAGCTCCGCACGCTCAGACGCTTCTAAATCCGGCATATATAATGGACTCTCCATGATTTTGTCCAAATCAATATGCTCTGCCCGGATTCCTCCAATCTCCTTAGAATACGCCTGCACCTTCACTCCTAACTCCTTTAGGATTTCCGCCGCCACAGCTCCTGCTGCCACGCGGCCTGCCGTTTCCCTTCCGGAAGACCTGCCGCCTCCCCTGTAATCACGAAAACCATATTTACTGTCAAACGTAAAATCTGCATGACCGGGACGGTAATAATTCATGATTTCCGAATAATCTGCAGAACGCTGGGAAGTATTATGTACCATCATGGAAATCGGCGTGCCTGTAGTCCTGCCTTCAAACACCCCGGACAGAATCTCCACCCGGTCTGATTCCTTTCTGGGCGTTGCGTACCTCGTCTGCCCCGGCTTTCTCCTGTCCATATATGGCTGTATGATTTCCTCGCTAAGCCGCAGCCCTGCAGGACATCCATCCACCACGACCCCGATTCCCTTTCCATGTGATTCCCCCCATGTGGAAACCATGAACTGTTTTCCAAAAATAGAACCTGCCATTCTTTCCTCCCTCATCTTTACTATTCACAAGCCATCCTGCCCCGGCTTTTTCAAACATCCGGCCATGACCTGTGCAAGTTAAACTGTCAACCTCACAATCCTTCCTATCTTGGTTTCTCCGTAAGGCCCAGTTTCTTTCTTGCTTTGCGGAGCGTTTTATTTGCGATGTAAGCAGCTTTCTCATCATTTTCCTTAATGATGCCGTCAATAAAATCCTTTTCTTTCTGCAGGCGTTCATATTCTTTCTGCATCGGTGCAAGAACCGCATTGACCGCCTCTGCTACAGCAAGCTTAAAATCGCCATAGCCTTTCCCCGCAAATTCCTTTTCTGCATCCGCAATGCTGATATTGCTGCACGAACTATATATTTCTAAAAGATTGCTGATTCCCGGCTTTTCCTCTGCATAACGGATTTCCCCGTCCGAATCCGTGACTGCGCGCTTGCACTTCCTGACCACTGTATCCGCATCATCCATTAAATAAATGCTTCCATTCACATTTTCATCTGATTTTGACATCTTCTTTAACGGATCCTGAAGGCTCATGATCTTTGCCCCGCCTTTGCCGATATACGGCTCTGGAATGGTGAACACGTCCCCATAAATGCTGTTAAAACGCTCTGCAATATCCCTTGTAATCTCCAGATGCTGTTTCTGGTCCTTTCCTACAGGAACATAATCCGCCTGATACAAAAGAATGTCTGCCGCCATCAGCACCGGATAAGTAAACAGGCCGGCATTGATGTTATCCGAATGTTTCGCAGACTTTTCCTTAAACTGCGTCATGCGGTTCAGCTCTCCCATATAAGTAAAGCAGGAAAGCAGCCATGAAAGCTCTGCATGCGCAGAAACGTGCGATTGAAAGTAAATACAGTTTTCTTTCGGGTCGAGTCCTGCCGCAATATAAAGAATCAGAAGATTTCTGGCCTTCTTCCTGAATTCTGCCGGCTCCTGCCGGACCGTCAGGGAATGAAGATCCATCACCCCCCAGAAACACTCATATTCATCCTTTAAATCCAGCCAGTTCTTCAACGCCCCCAGATAATTTCCAAGTGTCAGGTTTCCCGTTGCCTGCATACCGCTGTACAGGACTTTCTTATCATTTATCATAACATTCCTCCTCAAAAATATACTCAAAACACCTTCTTATAACTTACACTAAAAAAATACGAATGTCAAACAGGCGTTACTGTTTACAGCCCGTCCGTTTCAATAACAGCTGCACTTTACGCCTGCGGGTGACCTGCAACTTATCGAGTTGCCTCTTTACAAATCGCACATTTAGGTGCATAATATAATAGACGTATAATATGATGCCAAAGACAAATGATATATGACATCACAAACTTTAGAAGGGGTGTGCCTGTACGTTTTGCACAGGTATAGAATGCAATTTATGAAAATGAACGATTCAAACAAACCAAACATGATCATTGCTGAACATTCAGACATTAACCGCATGATCCTGAATAATATTTTTGAAGATAACTATACTATTTTACCTGCAAGGGAAGGACAGACCACATTAGAGCTGATTGAAAAATATCATAACGACCTGGCTGTTATTTTGCTTGACTGCGCCATCCCGATTGTGGACTGCTTTGAAATCCTTTCACAGATACAGCAGAAATGGAGCATGGACCATATCCCTGTCATCATGATTTCTCCGGAAAACGACTTAAAAACAGTGACACGCGCTTATAAAGCAGGGGCTTTTGACTACATCACCAGACCGTTCAATTCTGTCATTGTGACGCAGCGCGTAAGCAATATCCTTTCCCTGCGCCAGAAAGAAGCAGAATATACAAAGATCATGGCAAACCAGATGATGGAATCTTACCGGAACAGCCACATGATCATTGAAATCTTAAGTGGTGTCATAGAGTTTAGAAGTGGAGAGAATGCACTGCATATTGTTCATGTAGAAGCACTGACAGAAATGTTCTTACGTGAGCTTATGCGAATCTCTGACCGGTATTTTCTGGCAAAGAGCGATATCTTAATGCTCCCGATGGCTGCTGCGCTCCACGATATCGGAAAAATCACCATATCCTCAGAGATATTAAATAAACCCGGAAAATTAACACCGGAGGAATTTGAGCTGATCAAAAAGCATACCACCTCCGGCTCAGAGATTTTAAATTCCATAGAGGAATACCGTGAAGACCCTCTGATCAAGTTTGCCAGCTCCATCTGCCGCTGGCATCATGAACGTTATGACGGGCATGGATATCCTGACGGCCTGGTGGGAGATGAAATCCCGATTGCTGCACAGCTTGTATCCATTGCAGATGTTTACGATTCCCTGACGAGCGACCGGAGCTACCGTAAAGCACTTTCCAACAAAGAGGCCGTCCAGATGATTTTAGACGGCAAGAGCGGAATCTTTAATCCTTTGTTATTAGAGTGCTTAAAAAATCTTGCAGATACGATTCCGGAAAAGCTCTCAAATACAACACAATCCTTATACGAAGAAGATATTTACCGTATTATTGGAAATACGCTGCAGTCCCGCTAAAACAGGCAAAAAATCCAAAAGCCTATACATAAACCTAAACCATGTAGACAAGCCTCTCACTTATGAGGGGCTTGTCGCACTATATTCAAGAATTGTACTTCAATGAATAATATCCATGCATATACACACTAGAACTACGGAGGACGCGCTTTGAAAAAACAAATCACATTCATTATTGCAATTTTTCTATGCTCCATTCTGTTAGCAGCAGGTATGTACCTGTTTAAAAGCCCGGAAAAACACGCTGAAAAAACGTCCGGCTATCGTATTTCAGAAGAAAACCTTCTTTCCCCGATTGATTTTTCAAAGCCAAAAAACACTGGGAAAACATCCGGGCAGACCACAGACGCAAATAAAAAAACGTCCGGCACATCTTCTGCGAACCCCCTTTCCTCTCCCGAAACACAGATCTATTCTTATCTCCAGGGACCAAAATCCTGGGAGAATAAAAGAACATGGTCAGGAAAATGGGGCGTCACTTATTACGATGGCGCAAAATTTGGTGCCTTTGGCTGCGGGCTCTGCTGCATAGCAAATCTCTACTGCTCCCTGACCCCATACAAATGTACACCAATTGACGCATACAAATTTGCAAAAAAACACACCGGATATTCCGGCGGCGGTGCCATTGACTGGGGATACATGAAAACTTCCTTATCCATGATGGGACTTTCCTGTACACTTGAAAAAAAGCCCGCCACATATAAAGCGTTCCAGAAAATGATTGCTGCAAACGCAGGAACCATTACACTGATCAGCAGCAATAATTCCACATGCTACTGGACCAGCAATCCCGGACATTATGTGACCATTTTTTTGTATAACCCCAAAACAGACAAAGTATTTTTAGCAGATTCCGGAGTTCCTGACCATAACCGGAAATGGATTTCCTTAAAGCTCATTTATAAATCCTTAAAAACAGCAAGCACCTGGCATATGCTGGGCGTCACAGGATATAGTGAAACAGACGATACATGGAAGCACAAAGCGGCAGGCGGTGAATGGGTGCGGGAATGAAAAATAATTGCACGAAACAGGAGGCAGCACATGCACCATAAAAGAAATATTTCCCATCAGGGAACAGATAGAAAAACAGCAAAAAATATGTTGGATGCTGTCCAAAAATACCCGGAAATGGAGGCATTCCTTTTTGATATGGACGGGCTGATCTTTGATACGGAGCGTATCTTTATGGAACAGCTCGCCATTGTCATGAAAGAGGCCGGATACAGGCTCACAAAAGAGATTTATGTACAGACACTGGGACTTGGCGGAAAACCATTAGAAGACCTGATGTGTTCCTATTTCGGAAAAGATTACCCGTTCCATGAAATGGGTGCCCGGACTGCCAGCCGCATTGCCATGCTCTCGGAAACACTCGGCCTTCCCTTAAAACCTTATGTAACAGAAACCCTTGATTATCTGAAACAGAAAAAAAAGAAGCTTTCCGTTGCTTCTGCCACAAAAACAGAACAGGTCGTAACTTACCTGCAAAATGCCGGCATCCTTTCTTATTTTGATGCCGTTATCGGCGGGGACCACGTCCGTCATTCCAAACCGGAACCGGACATCTTTCTTGCTGCTTTAGATGCATTAAAAATGACGTCTGACCGCTCCGTCGTCTTAGAAGATTCCGAAAACGGCGTCCGGGCAGGAAAAGCGGCAGGCTGTCAGGTCATCTGTATTCCCGATTTAAAATTTCCCTCAGAGGATATACAGAAAATGATAGATGTGCTCGTCAAAGTGTTTTGATGACGCCATGGGCGGAAAGAAATGCCAAAAAGAACGCCAGGCTTCCAAACACAGCAAAGACCGTAAATACACATAACGCCACCGTCACATGAAATTCAAGGAGCACCATCTGAACCAGGCAGACAATGGCTAAAGCCAGAAAAATTAAAATACCAAAAAAGGTTCCCCCGCGGTACACTGCCATCCTTCCGCGGAGTTTCTGCATAATTTCCCCTGCAAGAGTCTCATCTCTTGAAAAATCTTCCATTTTCTTTCCACGCAGCCCAAGCATTCGTTCATAACAGAGCATTTTATAATGAACCACTGCTGTTTCTGTCTCCTCTTTTCCCTTTCTAAAAAGAATATCCACGCCAATGACTGCATACGCCGCAAAAAAGCTTCCATAAAGCACATTATGAAGCCCTGAAAACAATGCAGACGCCACATAGATCAGAAAAGCAGTCATGATATCCGGCTCCCACCCGCTTAAAATCCTCCATTTCCAAAGGCCAAAACAGCATATCGCCCCAAAAGCCAAAAAAGAAACCGCCGGAAGGACAGGAAGCCATGCCGCTTTTTTCTGCGCCCGGAGCCTGTCCTTTTCCGTAACCTGAAACACGGTATGTTCTTCCTGCCCCACCGCTTCTTCAGATGCCATATTTTCCTTCTGTCCCGCTGCTTCCTGTGCGAAAGCATCATGAAATTTAATCAAAAACCTCCCCGCCATTCCTGCTTTCACACGCACAAACCCTAAATAGCAGCCGGCCCATACGGCAGCATAAAAAACATACTGTCCTGACAGAAACGAAATCGACAGATGAACCGCCTCTTCCGCCCTGCATAGAACCAGATATAAAAAAACCAGCAGGGACTCTTCCATCATAAACCCCAGAAATTCATACAGAAAAGAAAAGGGCTGCTGATGGCGTAACAGCCCCTTTGTATATCTTCCCACGCTTTTACCCACAAAACGGACTGCAGGAATTCTCAGCGTTTCTGCCGAAAGAAATTTTTTTCTTTCCTTTTTTAATACCTTTTCCTTCTGTTCTTTTGTAAGCAGGGAACCGGTTTCCTCCAAAAATGCCTTTTCAAGCTCCTGATATGTAATTTCTGCAGGCATTCCGCTTTCCGCCATTCCTGCTCCTGTCCTGTTCTTCTCTTCTCTTTCTTTCGTTTCCATATTTCTCACCTCATAAACGTTTTCAAAGCTTCGTACTGTTTCCGCTGTGCCGGTGACATTTCTGCCATCAGCACTTCTGTTAATATTTTATTTTCCTCCGCAGTAAATGATATGTTCTTCTCCTGCATCTTCTTTTTCCATGCCATAATCTGCGGCAGTGCCTCTGTGATATTTTTATGATACAGGGACTCTGCCAAAAGCTCAATCATCTTCTGCTTTTCTCCGGACATTGCCTGAAAAGCAGGATTTCCGGAAAAATCCATTCTTCTTTGCATCTGCGCCCTCCCCTCGCCTTCCGCCAACTGACAACGTTATGTTACTCATTATACATAATATTCTGTAATTGTTCAAATGAAGCCTTCTGCTCGGGATTTAACTGTGCAATCAAAAAATCCCTAAGACTGGTATTATTAGTTTCATTCCGGTTAAATTCCCGGTATCTCCGAAGCAGACGGCCTGTATTCATGAAATTCAAGACCATCTGTACCATTTCGGATTCTTTTGGCGTCAAATGCTCCTGAACCCTCAAAAGCATTTCCTGTAAATTATTTCTTTGTCCTTCGCTGCCTGACTGACGGTGTTCTGCCGCCTCCAGCGTATATTCTCCTTCCCTTCCCGGATGGTCATTTTTAGCCAGCTCCACCAGCGAATCCACCTGCAGAAACATCTGGATTGCATGCCTGCTGTTCGGTGCCACATAAGGAAGTGCTGCTTCTAAAATTGCTTTCTGCCTTTGGTGCTCGTTCTGATATTCCATATCATTCCTCCATGCCTGTTTCAAAATCTTGCTTTTTGTTTCTAAAGAAATATATGCACCACACCTCCCAACTATTCCAAAATCGAGCAGAAGGGAAGGATTTTCCACTCCTACCCGCCGCGAGCCGCCGGTCAGCTTTTGCTGACACCCTTCCTTTCTGTGGATAAAAACAGCAAAGCTGCAACCAGGCCCGGAAACACTTCTGTTCCCGCCTGATTACAGCTTTCTGAATATCATTCGCCTTCTGTTCTTTTTCTTGTTTCATGCTCTGCACTTCATTATGCCGCGTTTCCTCATGCTCTGCAATTCCTGCTTCACACGTCAGCCCCTTGTCAAAATGCTGCAGTTCAACCTGCACGCCCATCGTGCCGGCGATGCCGGGATTACAGATGTGTAAGCGGAGGCAGTTCAATTTCCACACCCGTCGTACCGGCGGCCGCCTCCACTGTCTTCCCTTCTGCAGTAACCTGAAAGCTCTTATCCGTTTTATCATAAGAAACCGTAATTTTATTTCCGTTTCTCTCTGCCTTTATTTTTGTAAGGAGATTCGATTCCCCATCATAAACGGACGCCTCTGCCGATTTGCCATCTTCCAATGCGTAAATGACTGCCTCCGCATCCTGTAAATAATCATAAAGAACAGTCATTTTATCCTCTGAATCGAAATTGCCATAGGTCACAATGCTGTTCGGCCTGGCAAGAATCGGCGTCTGGAAATAATCACAGGTCCTCTTATAATACCTTCCCCCCTCGTAAGTCTCCCCGCTCTGGATATCGGTCCATGTACCACAGTCAGGAACATAAAATTCCGCAGTGCCTTCCTCGTTCATCACCGGAACAATGCAGAGATTATCTCCCAGCATATATTGCTGGTCTAAATATTTGCAGGCAATATCCCCAGTAAAAGCAACCACCATGGAACGCATCATTGGAACGCCCTCATTATGTGTCTTATTTGCCTGTGCCCAGAGGTACGGCATCAGCCTTCCCTTTAAAACAGTGTAGTGGCGGAGCACGTCACATGCCTCCGTATCTCCATCCTTATCATATACCCATGGCACACGATAAGATGTGGATCCATGCAGACGGCTGTGTGTAGACAAAAGCCCGAATGCACACCATCTTTTGTAAACATCTGCAGATGCCGTTGCTTCAAAGCCGCCCATATCATGTGAAAAGAAACCAAACCCGGAAGAACAAAGGGAAAGACCGCCGCGGAGCGTTTCTGACATGGCAGAATATTCTGCATAACAGTCACCGCCCCAGTGCACCGGAAACTTCTGCCCGCCTGCCGTTGCGCTGCGGGCGAACAGGCACGCCTTGTCCTTTCCAAAATATTCCTCCAGTGCTTCAAACACGCACTTATTATAAAGATATGTATAATAATTGTGCATCTTGACCGGATCAGCCCCGTTGTAATACTTCACCTTTGTTGGAATCCGCTCTCCAAAGTCCGTCTTTATATTATTTACGCCCATTTCAAACAGCTTCCTTAAAAGACCCTTGAACCATATACATGCCTCCGGATTCGTAAAATCCACGATTGCCATGCCCGGCTGCCATAAATCACTCTGGAACACACTGCCGTCCGGATTTTTAATAAAATATCCCTTTTCCTTTCCAATGTCAAAAAGCTTTGACTGCTGGGCAATATATGAATTGATCCAGACACAGACTTCCAGTCCCTTTTCTTCATGAAGCTTCTTCAAAAGCCCCTCCGGATTCGGGAACATCTCTTTGTCCCATTCAAAATTGCACCACTCGTATTCCTTCATCCAGAAACAGTCAAAATGGAACACCTGCAGAGGAATCTTCCGCTCCCTCATGCCGTCAATGAAACTCATGACTGTAGCTTCATCATAACTGGTCGTAAAAGAAGTGGAAAGCCACAGCCCAAAGGTATATGCCGGCGGAAGTGCAGGTTTCCCTGTCAGTGTGGTATAATTTCTAAGCACATCCTCCAAGTCCTCACCGCCAATAACAAAATACTCCAATTCCTCGCCCGGCACCGTAAAAGTCACTTTAGAAACCGTATCGGACATGACCTCAAAGGAAACCTTGTCAGAGCTGTTCACGAATACGCCATAGCTTTTGGATGAAATGTAGAAAGGCACCGTCTTATAGCTCTGGTCAGAACAGGTTCCGCCGTCACAATTCCACGTTTCCACCGTCTGTCCGTTTTTTACGAACGGGGTGAATTTCTCTCCAAAACCATAAATACACTCCCCAATATCCGTCTTTAACTGCTCACGCAGGTATGTCGTATGTGCATCCTGCGGATAATTGAAAAATTCATCATCCGTCTGAAGTTCTAACCTTGCTTTTGCCGCAAACCGGTTCTCTGAAATAATGGAAGTGGAACGCCATGCCCCACCGGTCAGATGCTTGTCTTTATAATAAAACTGTACGGACCATTCCCCGCCCTTTTCAATCACGACTTTTGTATCACCGGAAACCAGTTCATAATGATTTTCCCCTTTATGGATGACCGGAGTATAACCGGTATCTTCATTTAATTCAAAGTGAGGACCGTTATCCAGTCCCCCCCTGAAATGGACAATATGTACTTTTATGATGTTTTCTGATGTGGAGGAATATGTAATCTCTAAATTGGGTCCGCCGAGCGTCATGCCCCTGTGCTGAACCACATACGGTGTCGCAAGCACCTTGATTGCATGTTCCGTTGTTTCCACTTTGTACGCCTGGGAAACATAATTTACATCATACCCTTTTTTGCTAAGCCAGAATCCATCTGCAACTTTCATAACTCCCTTCTCCTTTCACATTTCCAAACGCATATGCCCATGCCCTGTCCGCCATTTCCCTAATGTTCCCGGAACCACATCCGGGGGCAGGTGTTCAAAGCAAAAGCCTCTGCCTGTCGTTAATGACAGTATATAAAAAGAGAAATCAAACGTCAACAGCAATCCGCTAAAAAAGCAGAACTGCTGTTATGCCTGTTACACCTCACATGTCAACAGAACAGTGCTGCACTACTGTTTCTGTTCCACAGTAATGCTCCCAGTATCAGTACTGACCTTGAGCATTTTTTCCTGACCCTGATGCTTTTGTGATGCCTGTGACGCACTCATCTTTTCCCCAAAAAATTGAACCCGGTTCTCCAAGTCCGTAGAAAAGTCCGTTCCAAATGTCCTTAAGAAATCCTCTTTGCTTATTGGCATTTTTAATAAGAAATCGCCAGTATCCAAATCACACTCCATTTCACCAAAAAACCTGCGTGTCGTGGTAATATCCACTGTCACATCTCCCGTATCCGCATCCACCGTAATCTTCTTTCCTGTCACATCTTTTAAATTCACATCACCGGTATCCGCATCAACAGATATCCCACTCTCCACGCTCACTGTATCAGAAAGGGTCACATCTCCCGTATCCGCATCAATGGATATGCCGGAAAAACAAATCTCCTTCATCTGTACATTTCCCGTATCCGTATTGATAGAAATTTTTGCTCCACCATCAAATGTTCTATAGGAACCATACACAGACTTTGGCAGTGTAAGGACAAAGCTGCCATGTTTTCCGGAAACAAAATCAAAAAAATGAATCCCGAACCAGTTGTTCTTATTACGCTCTTTAAACTCTAACACTCCATTTTTCAAGGACTCCTTAATCCAGCTTCTTCCCCGGTAATCCATGATTATTTTTTCTGTTTCTCCCGACTGGACAAGCACATCATCCGTATCCAAATCAATCTGAATATCATTCACAGCATCTGATGCATAAGAACCATGCTGCTCCCTTTCCTCTGCCGCCTCATCAGCCACTTCAGAAACAATGGAATTTCCCGCAATATGAATCCCCCGGTAAACCACTCTTGCCACCCTGATTGCCAAAAATACAAGGGCAATCACAACCGCTGTTATGATGATTGCCGGAACCCATCCTCTTTTTTTCTTTTGGTAGCCGGCAAATACCTTGTCTTCATTCTGCCACGCTTCTGGACCGGACTGTCCCTGTCCAGCACTGAATCCATTTCCATCTCCAAAGTTTGAATCTCGTTCAAATCCATTTTCTCCCGACATTACCGCCGCTTTCGCAAATTCCTGATATCTGTTTTCCACACTTCCAGCGGCAACAATCAGAAAGACGCCTGCCGCAATCATCAAAAGCGTGGAATCCCCCACAAGCTCCTTCAGTACCGGAAGCATCCATAATACCTCATCTGCGACCGCAGCCGGTGCCCAAAGAAAGACCAGAAGCAGGATTCCCACAATCCGCATCCGGAAACACTTGTCTTCATCTGTCACCCGCTGCTTTTTCATATACTCTGCCGTTTCCGTATCTACTAAAATCCGTCTCCTCTTTTTAACTACGGGATATGTTTTTTCTAACCTTCCGGCATACACCAGGAGCAGAACACCTACCGCTATACCGCCCATAAAGAAGAAGTTTCCAGAAAGCCTCATGAATATAGACGGGAAAAATATGAAATCCCCAAGCGTATCAAATGCGCTATTGAAAAAGCAGCTTAAAATAAAACAGGCTACACCGGCTGCAATCATGATACCATGCTTCCACGTATAAGATACATACTTATTTGTCTGTGAAAATGACCAGGATTCTGACGGTATATTCTGATTTCCTGTCCCTTGAACATCATTCGTCCATACGCTCTGATACTGATCTGCCCTGTTTTCATGATTTTTTCCGTCTTCTGAAGAAAATGTTTCTTTCCCGGATTCTGTTCCCTTCGTTTCAGATGCAGCTTCATGCAGATAGTCTGCAATTCCAAGCTCCTCTGCAATTTCTTCAATATTTCCAAATTCAGAAATAACAATTCCTACTGCTTCCTTCTCAGATTTTCCTTCCTGCAGACATTCTTCAAATTTGTCCTCCATCATTTCCAAAAGCTCTGCTTTTGCCCGGAGAACTGCAGGTGTTTCCGGAAATCCAAGGAACATATTATTTAAATACTCTCTAATCGTATCCATTACATTCTCCCTTCTTTCTGCTGTTGGGCACTGCCATCGACTGCCAGGTTCCCGGCACTGCTGCTTACGTCATGTGAAGTACTGCCGCTTACATCGTTATTTACGCCATATGACCCGTTACTGCTGCTTATATCCTGCATCCCACTGCTGCCATCTCCATAAAATTCTGTCCTGACCAGTAACTTTGTGCCAACGAACCGGTCAATCACATCCTTTGTCAGCTTCCACTCCTCGCATTTTTCCTCAAAATACTTTTTCCCTATTTCCGTAATCTGATAATAAGTTCTTTTTTTCCCATTTGTTTCATTTCCGGGATAGGATTCAATGTACCCCTTTTTATCCATTCTGGTAAACGCAGAATATAACGTAGTTTCCTTAATCACATACTTCTCATCTGAAATTTTCCGAATCTGCTTCGATATCTCATAACCATAAGATGGGGCATTCTGCAGAATCGAAAGGATGATCGTATCATTATATCCGCGAATTACATCACTGCTAATATCCATAGCAATCCTCCTTTCTGGCTTCTTAATTCAAACGTCTGTCGTACTATATCTATCGTAGTACGTCTGTCGTGTATAAATATAACACAATTACCCCGACAGGTCAAGTAGTTTTTTAAAAAAGATTTCCACTTGCGAAAATCTCGTAACAATTGCGGCCGGAGACTTCATAGGAAACCCACTTTCATTTATAGTGGTGCCAGAAAGCCGGCATATTGGTTTCCTTTGAAATAAAAAAAGAACACCCGAAACACCCCAAAAGGGATGTCCCGGACGTTCCTTTTTCTGTTCATTCACCTTATTCCCCTATTACTTTGAAAGTTCTCGAAAATACTTTCGGCAGGACTGCACACCCGCTGTGCAGTCCGTATAACACCAGACCGCTGAAATCCACTTTCATTTATGGTAGTATCAGAATACTGTTATGTGGGTTTCCTAAGACACTTCTCACAAATTCCATAAAACATGGTCCGGTGCGGATTTACATTAAAATGATGTTCCTCTAACACATGGGAATACAGCTCATCCATATGGCCACAATCCATATCCTGAATCTCTCCGCAATCTTCACACTTTAAAAGGAAATGGCTCTTTTCTTCTTTTCCACCAATGTATTGATAGCAGGCTCCACTGTTTCCATCCAGTACAATCTTTTGCACGACCCCCTCTTTCACCAGACGGTCCAGACGCCTGTAAACAGTCGTAAGTCCCACTTTCGCCCCTTCTGCCTTCAATGCATTCAACACATCTCCTGCAGTTACATACTTTTCTTCCATTTTCTCCATGATATCCAAAATGCTCTGTTCCTGTTTCGTATGATAGGTTCTGGAATCACCCATGCCTCTCACCTGCTTCCTGATTCTCTTTATACACGCTGCCAGACCGTTCCCTCTCTGGTGTCCTTTAATTCAATCCCTTTTTCCAGGAGCTCATCCCGGATGGCATCTGCCTTCGCAAAATCCTTTGCTTTCTTTGCCGCCTTTCTTTCTTCAATCTTTGCTTCCACGAATGCCGTTAATTCATCATCCTCTTCCACAGCATCTGTTTCTTTTGTCAAATCCAGCGAAAGAACTGAATCAAATTCATTTATCAATGCCCACTTGCTGGCATCATTTAATTCTGCTTTCAAAACATCATAGACCACCGTTAATGCCTGGGATGTATTGATGTCATTGCCAAGTGCTTCCATAAAAGCATCCCGGTATGGCTGCATTTTTTCCTGTTCTGTTTCCCCTTCCTTGTTCAGATTATGAATCCTGTTCACCACTTTTTCATAAGCTGTTTTTACATTGTCAAGCACTTCATAATTAAACACCAGCGGCTTCCTGTAATGGGACTGCAGGCAGAACATCCGATAGACCAAAGGCGAATATCCCTTCTCCTCCAAAAGAGAAACCGTTAAGAAATCCCCTTTTGATTTGCTCATCTTTCCGGTGCTGTCATTCAAATGCAGAATATGGAACCAGTAATTGCACCACTTATGTCCCAGATATGCTTCGCTCTGCGCAATCTCATTCGTATGGTGCGGAAATACATTGTCGATTCCGCCACAATGGATATCCAGATTCTCTCCCAGATGCTTGATACTGATGGCAGAACATTCGATATGCCAGCCCGGATAACCGGTGCCCCATGGGCTTTCCCACTTCAATTCCTGTGCATCGAACTTTGATTTCGTGAACCAGAGGACAAAGTCGGTTTTATTTCTTTTATTGGCATCCTCCTCCACATCCTCCCTGGCTCCCACCATCAGCTCCTCTTCCTTCTGATTGGAAAGCACATAATAATTCTCCAGCTTAGAAGTATCAAAATATACATTTCCACCTGCCACATACGCATAGCCTTTTTCCAAAAGCACTTCAATCATATGGATGAACTCAGGAATACAGCTTGTTGCAGGCTCCACCACATCCGGCATTTTAATACGAAGCTTTTCACAGTCAGAGAAAAATGCCTTTCGGTAAAATTCTGCAATTTCCATGACTGTTTTTTTCTCACGCTTTGCCCCTAAGAGCATCTTATCCTCTCCACTGTCCGCATCACTAGATAAATGCCCCACATCCGTAATGTTCATGACACGCTTTACATCATACCCGGCATACCGGAAGGTCTTTTCCAGAACATCCTCCATGATATAGCTCCTTAAATTTCCGATATGTGCAAAATGATAAACCGTCGGGCCACAGGTGTACATCCCCACCTTACCCTCTGTCTTCGGCACAAAAAGCTCTACTTTTTTTGTCAACGTATTATACAAATGAATTTCCTTCATCTATAATTTCCTCCAAAATTTATTATATTCTAAACCTTTGTTCCATCATCCACTCCCATGTGTTATTCCCTGCAATAAATATAACACTAATATTATTATATCGGAAATTATGCGTTTCTACAACGCTAAATCTGATTTTTTCTTTGCATATTCGTATTCGTGCAGCAAGCAGCAAGCGTATTTTTGATTTTTCCAATTTTCCCACTTGCAACCAATGGAAAAAAATTGTATACTATATTCATAATCCATAAGTTTAGCCAAATCATTTTGTAAAAAATGACAAAATATAAAGAAAGGAAGGTTATCATCTTGAGCAAAGATACAAAAAATGACAGTTTTTCATTATTAAACCAGATAGAAATTGATACTCTTGTGAAATTTTTAACAGACAAAAAAAATACGGTAGACAGTGATGTCATGAGCCAGAACAGCATTGACAAGCTGATCAATCTGATTCAGACGGATAAGGAACGTCTGGCACTGAATATTGCATTTGCCTATTCTGATGTAGACGTATCTACATGGAGCCATCTGGATTTCAGAAGGAGCGCGAACGAAACCTGCGAGTTGCGAATCAGCAAGGATACAGAAGGCGGTTATGTCAGCCTTTCCATTTTCAATACGGTTTCCGGAGAAACCACATCGCTTTCCCCGGATAATTTTGACGACCATGACACAAAAGAATGGGGGCTTTCCATTCCGCCGACCACATTCTGCCAGATTGCCACGCTGCTCTCGTTAAAATTCACACAGGAAACTTACGACACAGTCTGCAGCATTTACGCACAGCATAATTATAACGACAAAGAACATAAGCTTCCGGAAATTTTCCTTCCGGACAACGATGTGCTCCTGACCTGTCTTTTATAAAGTTCAGCAAAAAATTCTTATGTCCTGAATATGGTCATGATTTCAAGGCTTGACTGCCGGCATGGACATAATCGGAATCTGCTGTTTTTGCAGACATCGTACAAAGTGGTGCATCCCTTCTTCTGCAAGAGGGATGCACCACTTTTCTTTCCAATGAATCTTTTTTACTTCGTAAAATACCGCTAAAAAGTCCGACTATGAGCAAAAATACCTACAGCTTTTTCAGTTCAGCTTCCACCTTTGCCATCATGTTCTGATACTTCAAAAGCTTTTCTTTTTCCTCCGCAATCTTCTGTTCCGGTGCCTTGCTCATGAACTTTTCATTGTTCAACATTCCATTCACACGCTTTAACTCACCCTCCAGACGTTTCTTCTCCTTGGCAAGACGCTCCTTCTCCTTCTCAAAATCCACCAGATCAGCGAGCGGCATATAGGCTGTTACTTCCTTCGTCACCACAGAAACTGCATTCTCCTCAATTCCTGTCTTATCCTGCTGCACAAAGACCTCAGAAGCAAACATCAGATGTTTAAAGCTGTCTGCTATCTTTTCCAAACGTCCTTTCACTTCTGCATCATCTGTCACCAGATAGACCTGTGCCTTTCTTGCATTTGCCACATTCATCTCTGTACGGATATTACGAATGCCTCTTGTAATCTCCTTCATGAGCTCTGCTGTTTTTTCCGCTGTCTCATTTACCCATGCTTCCTGAAAAACCGGCCATTTAGAAATCATGATGGATTCCTCTTCTGACTGAAGCGTGCAGAAAATTTCCTCCGTAATAAACGGCATATATGGATGAAGAAGCTTCAATGAATGAATGAGTACTGTCCGAAGTGTCCAAAAAGCAGCATTTGCAGATTCCGGTGCTTCCTCCTTTGCAAACAATCTCGGCTTTACAAACTCAATGTACCAGTCGCAGAACTCCGTCCAGACAAAATCATAAATCTTCTGGACTGCCACACCAAGCTCATATTTCTCCATGTTCTCGGTGACTTCCTTTGCAAGCGTATTCACAGCAGATAAAATCCACTTGTCCTCCACCTTTAACGAATCATATTCAGGTTCTGTAATCTCACGGTCCCCCAGATGCATCATAATAAACCTGGATGCATTCCAGACCTTATTGGCAAAATTACGGCTTGCCTCCACGCGCTCCCAATAAAAACGCATATCATTTCCCGGTGCGTTGTTTGTCACAAGCGTAAAACGAAGCGCATCTGCCCCGTATTTATCAATGACCTCCAACGGGTCAATTCCATTTCCAAGGGATTTGCTCATCTTCCGCCCCTGACTGTCCCTTACCAGTCCATGAATCAGGACCGTATCGAACGGAACGCTGCCGGTATGCTCCAACCCGGAAAACATCATCCGGATGACCCAGAAGAAAATGATATCATATCCAGTTACAAGCGTACTGGTTGGATAAAAGTAATCCATCTCCTCTGTCTTTTCCGGCCAGCCAAGCGTAGAAAACGGCCAAAGTGCTGAGGAAAACCAGGTATCTAAGGTATCCGGATCCTGCCTCATCTCTTTTCCACATTTTGGACACTTGCAGCTTTCCTCTTTTGTTACAGTCATCTCCCCACAATCATCACAGTAGAATGCCGGAATACGGTGGCCCCACCAAAGCTGTCTGGATATGCACCAGTCGCGGATTCCTTCCAGCCAGTGATAATACGTCTTGTCAAAATGAGGCGGCACAAACTTAGTATCTCCCTGTTTCACTGCTTCAATTGCAGGCTCCGCTAAGGATTTCATTGCAACGAACCACTGCTTTGATACTCTCGGCTCTACTGTCGTATGGCAGCGGTAGCAGGTTCCCACATTATGCGCATGATCCTCAGTTTTTAAAAGCGCACCCTCTGCCTCTAAATCTGCCACGATTGCCTTTCTTGCCTCATAACGGTCCATCCCGGCATATTTCGGATAATCCTCCACGATTTTTGCATCTTCTGTAAGCACATTAATAATCTCTAAATTATGACGAAGCCCCACCTCAAAGTCGTTCGGGTCATGCGCAGGTGTAATCTTTACCACACCAGTTCCAAATTCCATATCCACATAATCATCTGCAATAATCGGAATCTGACGGTGCACGAGCGGCAGGTCAAGCATCTTCCCCACCATATCCTTATATCTTTCATCCTTTGGATTGACTGCGACAGCCGTATCACCCAGCATGGTTTCCGGACGTGTCGTAGCAAGGTCGATATAACCGGTTCCATCCGTTGTTTTGTACCGCAGATGCCAGAAATGACCTGCCTGGTCTTCATACTCCACTTCTGCATCTGAAATAGACGTCAGGCACACCGGACACCAGTTGATGATGCGTTCTCCCCGGTAAATGAGTTTTTTATTATAAAGCTTGACAAAGACCTCTTTTACTGCTTTGTTGCAGCCCTCATCCATGGTAAAACGTTCCCTGTCCCAGTCGCAGGAGGAACCAATCTTTTTCAGCTGCTCCACAATACGCCCGCCATACTGCTTTTTCCAGTCCCAGACCTGCTCTAAAAACTTCTCACGTCCAAGATCTTCCTTGGAAATTCCCTCTTTCCTGAGCTTTTCCACCACTTTCGCCTCTGTGGCAATGGAAGCGTGGTCCGTTCCCGGCACCCAGAGAGCTTCATATCCCTGCATCCTTTTAAAACGGATCAAAATATCCTGCAGCGTATTATCCAGCGCATGACCCATGTGAAGCTGACCTGTAATGTTTGGTGGCGGCATCACGATTGTAAACGGCTTTTTTTCACGATTCACTTCAGCATGAAAATACTTTTTTTCCTGCCACTTATCATACGTTCTTTTTTCAATGTCTGCGGGATTATAATTCTTTTCCAGTTCTTTTGCCATAATTTCCAGTCCTTTCTTTTTTATTCTGCTATTGGGATTTTTAACGATATTCTGCTATCGTTATGCGAATCAAAAGTAAAACGCCCTCTGTCATCATGAAGACAAAGGACGTATATTTTCATGCAATGTGCAATTATGCAAGCTTTGATTTTGCAGTTTCTACTAAGGATGCAAATCCGTCCGGATCACTTACTGCCATCTCAGAAAGCATCTTTCTATTGATATCAATCTCAGCAAGCTTTAAGCCATGCATCAGCTTGCTGTAAGAAAGTCCATTCAATCTGGCTGCCGCATTGATACGGGCAATCCATAACCTTCTGAACTGTCTCTTTCTCTCCTTACGTCCTGCAAAGGAAGAAGCAAGCGCCCTCATGACCGACTGCTTAGCGACTCGGTACTGCTTTGATCTGGCTCCTCTATATCCTTTTGCAAGCTTTAACACCCTGTTATGTTTCTTCTTTGCATTTAATCCGCCTTTTACTCGTGCCATTTTTTTCTTCCTCCTTATTATTTCTTATATGGAATCAGCTTCCTTGCTACCTTTACATTCGTAGCATCCATTTCCGTCTGTTTTCTCAGATTTCTTTTTCTTTTTGCAGTCTTCTTATTCAAGATATGGCTCTTATTTGCCTTCATTCTTACAATTTTACCGGAACCGGTAACCTTATAACGCTTTGCTGCTGCGCGCTTTGTCTTCATTTTTGGCATAATCTTATCCTCCTTAAACTTTTACTTTCAAAACACAGTCCTGTCTGACACCGGATATTCCTCCCACCAGTTTTTCCTGCGTTTTTTAAGCTGTCTCCTTCTATTCCGGGAAATATTTCCCTTCTGAAAGCCTGTCTGAAGCCCTGCCCCTCTTCCAATGCAGCCTCCTGCTGCCGGAGCTTCTGTACATGCTTTTCTAACGCTTTTCTGACAAAAACATAATCATGCTTCTGCCTTCCATTTTAGGACTTTTATCAATTACAGCAATATCCTCCAGTTTTTCATAAAAGGCATCCAGAATCTGCTTACTGTAACCAACATGTGCCATTTCTCTTCCACGAAAACGCAAAGTAACTTTCACTTTGTCTCCTTTCGCGATAAACTTCCTCGCCTGATTTGCTTTGGTATTCAAATCATTCTTATCAATATTCGGAGAAAGACGTACTTCCTTCACTTCCATCGTTCTCTGCTTCTTTTTTGCTTCCTTTTCTTTTCTCGCCTGCTCGTAACGATACTTTCCATAATCAATGATTTTGCATACCGGTGGTTTTGCACCCGGAGCAATCTTCACCAAGTCAAGATCTGCCTCTCTTGCAAGCTTCTGTGCCTCCTTGGAAGACATGATTCCTAACTGCTCTCCATCCTGACCGATTACCCGGACTTCCTTGTCTCTAATTCTTTCATTAATCATTAACTCGCTAATGGCTGTACACCTCCAAATATTAATTTTTTAATGTTATGCGCCGCCTGTGCA
>CADBMP010000263.1 GCA_902795775.1 uncultured Lachnospiraceae bacterium
AAAACGATATAGGGAAATCATGAAACACCCCATAACAATTCAGCCTCCCCACATTGGGCTATCCTCACACCCCGTAAGGCTGAACCGCTGCAAAAATCAACTTAGTCAAAATCCGTAATCCTCTCATGCATCCTGCGGTACTTGATCCTGACCATCTCATTCTTCTTCAGCACATCCTCCTCATCCCCGGTGTACTGGCACCTTAAACAATAATACTCCTTTTTCTCCTTATCATAAAACATATCCATATCCAAATCCCTCATAAAGCAGAGAGGGCACCTGTAATTTAATTTGCCTTTTCCAGATTGAGCCATGTCGTAATTACCTCCTTATTCTGAATCTTTTTCTGATATCCCAGCGTGAACATCGGTGAAAATGCGTATCCTTCACGGATGTAGCCTTCCCCGTCTTCTGCATCCGTCGTCAGGGAAACCTTTGTTTCAATGGCAGGAATCACTGCAGACGCACACTTCGCACCGGCAAGCACTTCTTCCCTGCACTTATATTCATAGGAAATATCCTTCTTCTCCCCATCCTTAGAAACAGACAGTGCAATTCCTGTCATATCCTCCGGATATTCTGTGGTTCCATAGCAAGCCACAATATATTCATTCAACGTAACCTCTGCATCCGGATTGCTCATCTCTAAGATGTTTCTTTCAATACGGATTGCAGAAGAACCCTCCTCAAAATACATCTTCGTCTGCAGCTTCACTGTCAGGTCATAAAACTCAATCTCCACCGGATCCAGGGTCAGGATTCTGGTCTTTCCCTCCTGTGAAAAGCTTGCATGGGTACGGCAGAGGCAGAGGTCTACCTCTTCCCCGTTATAAGAAAGCTTTGCGGAACGAATGGTTCCCTCGCCTGCATAGTGCGTGAAATATCCTGCCCGGTATTTTTCCTGAATCAGGAACGGATAAGAAGCGTCCTGCACATGCTTTGTGCCAATGCCGACCTCCCACTTCAGTTTTGCTGCATACGGGCGAAGGTCCACGATGGCACCACCCTGGTCCATATTCACGCAGGCTCTCATAAATGGGTCTACATACCAGAAAAGCTGTTTATCCGAACCATATAAAATATCTTTCCAAAGCGCACATTCCGGTTCTGTATAAGTCTTATTTTCACGATAGAAATCTGCGAACTCTGCCATGGTCATATCCGTAAGCTCGCCCTTTTTCTTTAACTCTCCGTAATAAGCCATGCCGTCCTCATAGGATTTTTTCAGAAGCTCATACGGCTGCTCCCAGCGTCCCATTTTATTGAGCCAGCCCGGTCCCACGAACATCATATTGTAAGAATAACCGTTGTTAAACTTTGCCAGATGTCTGTACTGGTCGATCAGATTATATAAATACGGATACTCCCAGGTCTTTGTATCATAAATCATGCCACGCAGCACATTCTGCGGATGGGTACCGAAATTGGAACCGTTTCCGTCATAGCAGGCAAGCAAATCCCTGGACAGGTGCGGGATTGCCACAATGCCGCTGTCCTCTGCCTCATCTGCTGCCGGTGCATGTGTGTTCTGCTTAGATGGAATCCAAGGGTTCCAAGGGCCCCCGTCAAACAGCGTGTACCAGGAATTGTTACATGTGTGGTATGCCTTTGGTCCTTCCTCCCAGCAGGTCGCGATGGCGCACTTTACGGTCGGATATTTCTCCTTTATGTAATTGGTAAGCTCTGCATCCATATAATAAGAACCTGTTGACTCCGGATAAAAGCCAAAACGCTCATGAAACTTTCCGAACACATCATCCACGATCTGCTTTTTATCTTCCATGGAAAACATCCAGATGCAGAAATCCTTTGTCTTATACTTCTCACGAAACTCCTTACAAGGAAGCCCTAAAAGGGAGAGCGCAATCTCATCTCCATATTTTTCATGGTGCTCCTTTGCAATCTCACATGCCTCATCATTAAAAAGGCTGGCATATGTCATCTGGATCGTCACCTTTAATCCATTCTTATGAGCCGTCTCCTGCTGAAACTTAAAGATGTCTAAGGATTCCGTAAGAAGTGCCTTTCTCCCGATATCCTCTGACTTTCCCTGCCCCGTCACCTTCTCCGCATACTCCGGAACCATCTCAGGACGGTGAATAATGTTGACTAAAAATTTGTTTTCCATACGCTTTTTTAACGCTCCTTTCTGAATTTTTATATGTGCTGCCCCTTTGCAGCCACTTTCCTGCTTTATCAGCACCATTCTTCTAAATTTTCATTTTCATTACTACCAGTATATCAGCTGTTTTGCATTTGCGCAACCGGTTATTCAATATTTTAAAAAAAAAGTCTTCGCACACTTTCCTCTTTC
>CADBMP010000264.1 GCA_902795775.1 uncultured Lachnospiraceae bacterium
GTTTCTATTACAAATACAGATGTATTTTCTCCGGAGGAGATTCTTCTCTCCCTGATTCCGGTTCTCTGCATAATCCATTCATCACTTGTGTCCACAATTTTTGCCAAATCATCATTTGTAACAACCTGCTCCGGATAAGCCGATGCTGTTGCAACTATCTTTACTCTTTTCATCAAAACCTCCTGTTTAAAACCTTCTGCCACCGTCTCACGTCCATCCTTCCATACAGCCGGCAAAGCATGCTCCCTCCAAAGGATGGATTCATAAAAAGTAACCGTTTGCAAACCATATACACACACTCTTAGAAAAGTATAAAATATAATATAATGTTTCGTCAATATTTTTTTACAGATTCTTAACAATCTTTACCACTATCTGTTACACTTGTAGAAAAAAAGAGCTACCATCCACATTCAGCCTGCCATATGAGCTATGTGAACAGTAACTCTTTTTCTTAATTTTTCACCAGCATCTCTAATGTTGCAAGCAAAACATCATCCTCCCAGGGCTTTGGCACCAGATATTTCAGCCCGATGCTCTTTACCTCTTCCAATGTTCCTGCGTCACACAATGAGCTTAACATCATGATTTTCGCATCCGGATCATTTTTCAGGATAATCTCTGCCGTTTCCAGACCATCAATTCCCGGCATAATAATATCTAAAATCGTAATATCCGGCTTAAGCTCATCATACAGCCGGATTCCCTCCTCACCATTTTTCGCATAACCCACGACCTTATAACCATTGCCCTCCACAATATCCTTGATCTGCTGTGAAGCAAATGGCGAATCATCTACTACAAGGATTGTCGTTGCTGACATTACATCTACCTCCCTCTCATTCAATAAACAAATATACCCGCATCTCCCCATAAGGAGACTCATATGCCAGGTACTGCACTTTCTCTTTTTTCCCCGAAACCTCTAAGACATCCTTATCTCCATAAAATTCCGGAACAGAAAGCCTGGATTTTGTCTTTGTTATATTATTAATTTTGGAAATCGCATGACCGCAGATGATATTCATGTATTCATTGATATACAGCGGTATCTCTGCCTCCTCCGGCGATATTCCTCCATGCATGGTATTTATGATATACTGAAACAATGGTTCTGAAAAATGACAGACCACAGTAGTATTTACTGCCCCCTTTGTCTGTATTTTTTCCCGATATCCCTGGTCAGGCACAGCTTTCTTTTGTTCTTCCCCTGTTTTTTCCATTCTGGAAATTTCTAAACGAACCAGTTTCCTCGTAATATCCAAAAACGATGCATCAAATATCTGTTTTACCTCACTACCAGTCAACCATTCACCCCCATTGCCGCTCCATGTTACCTTCATGGAACAGATATGATATTCTGTATACTAGTTGCCCAGAAAACGCATTTTTCCATTAGAGCTCTGAGTAGATGATTTGTGCTCCGGCTTTTTCTCCTGATAAAAGCTCGTAAATTTGTCTGTCATAACATTCTTGCATTCCTTACAATATCTTCCTGTCAAGATAGATTTTCCACAGTTCTCGCACTGCATGGTAACGCCTGATTCCTTGGAAAAGCTCAGCCTTTCCTCCTTTACCCAGCGTTTGATCTGCTGGAGAGGCACATCACATTCTTCTGCCACAGTCGACATTGGTGCCGTTGGGTTCTTATATATGTAGTCACGTACTTCAAAAAATTTTTCATCCATTTCTTTATTACATGCAGGACACATTTTTGAATCCCCTGTGTAATTAAATAATTTGTTACATCTTTTACAATTTCTTACATCCATAACCGTCCTCCTAATCTACTGACTTGTGCATACACACAAAAAATAAATTTTCTGAATGCCTAAAGTCTTTATTGTTCTTGAACAAGCCTCAATCGTACTACCTGTTGTATAAATATCATCAATAATTATAACACATTTTATTCTCTTAGACAACTCCCAAACTTCCTTATTTACAGAAAAAGCGTTACATAAATTTTTTAGCCGCTCCTTGTCGGAAAGCTCCTTCTGGGGTATTGTTTTCCGGTTTCTTAAAAGGAGATCATACACCGGAAGTCCGTTCTTCCTGCCAAGCTCTCCGGCAATTAATGCTGCCTGGTTATATCCTCTTTTTCTGAGCCTTTCCGCATGGACCGGCACCGGGACCAGTGCCTCCGCCCCCCATGCTTCCACTTTTTCCCTGAACATTTCATCCAGTACGGAAGCATAATAAGACGCATATTCCTGTCTTCCTTTGTATTTAAAAAATGAGATGGATCTACGCATGTAACGGTCATAAAGGAACGATGACCTTCCTTCGCAAAACGTATTCTCCCCTTTTTCACACCTGCTGCAGATCACACCCTCCCCGGGTACCGGTCTTCCGCATTTCATGCAGATATCCCCTTCTATTTTCTGCGGCAGGGGCGTACAGTGCGTACACACGCCGTATTCTCCCCTTTTTAATACCCGGTCGCAGACTGCGCACCTGCCCGGATACAGGATATCCCATAAGAAACCTTCTTTTTTCACTTACTCCACCTTCATCTCCCTTATTCGTTTTTCCAGTCCGGAATATCTCTTTTGTTCATTGACATTGCCTATCATCTGCCGGACGGCTGCCCTGCTCCCCACCATGACCACACATTGTTTCGCCCTGGTCACAGCCGTATATAAAAGGTTTCTTGTAAACAGCACCTCCGGTCCCTGTAACACAGGAATGACCACAGCCGGATATTCACTTCCCTGTGATTTATGGATGGTGATTGCATACGCCAGCTCCACCTCGTCCATTTTGCCAAAATCATACTCCGCCAGCTTTCCCTCCTCAAATTCAATCTCCACAATTTCCTCTGCCGGCAAAATCCTTTTTACGACCCCCACATCCCCATTGAATACTCCGCTGCCCTGTTCATAAACATCCCCAAACCGGTTTCTCTTTTCCCACTTCAACTGGTAATCGTTTTTTACCTGCATCACTTTATCCAGCTCCCGGAACAAGATTCCATGAAACTCTCTTTCCATCTTCTTCCCGTCTGCAGGGTTCATATAACCTTGCAGAATCGGATTCAGCGTTTCCACGCCAAGCTCACCTTTACGCATTGGAGCAAGCACCTGAATCTCATACGGTCCAATTTTTAAATATGGCGGCAGCTCTTTCACCAGCAGACGAATGACCAGATTGGCAACATCCCTGCTATTTGTTTTCTCCAAATGAAAAAAATCTTTGTAATCCTCCCCGAATACAAGATCCTCTCCGGCATGAATCCTGTGTGCGTTCAGCACAATGTGACTCTCCGCCGCCTGCCGGAAAATCCGGTTCAGACGTACCACCTTGCAAAAATCTGCCTTTATCATATCACGCAATACATTTCCGGGACCCACGCTCGGAAGCTGGTTCACATCTCCAACCACGATCAGCCGGGAGCCCGGTACGATTGCTTTTAACAGTGCATAAAAGAGATGGATATCTACCATGGAAAACTCATCAATGATAATGACATCCGCTTCTAAGGGCTGCTGTTCATTTCTTTCAAAACGCATACCTGCATTGTCGCTTCCCGTCTCCACATTCACCTCTAAGAGCCTGTGGATGGTCTGCGCCTCCCACCCGGTCGTTTCCGACATTCTCTTTGCCGCACGTCCTGTTGGTGCAGCCAAAAGCACCTCCAGCCCTTCCTCATCCAGAATCTGTAAAACGGTATTGATGGTCGTTGTTTTTCCGGTACCCGGACCTCCGGTAATAATGGTCACACCACCACCCAATGCCGATATGACTGCCTCCTTCTGAAGCTCATCCAGCACAATTCCCTGCTTTTTTTCCAATTCTTTTATTTTCTTTCCAGCCAGAACTTCATCCACAGAAAATGAAAGATTTAAATCTAACAACATTCTGGCACAATTCATTTCCATATAATACATCCTGCCAGAATACACCCTTCGTTCCACACCGACCTCATCAATGAGCAGCTCTTTATTCATTGTCATGGAATCAATTTCATTTGCCACAGAGCCCTGGTCAAGCATCAAAAGTCTGGCAGCATAAGCGACAAGCTCCTCCTCCGGCAGATAACAATGCCCGTTTACCGATGACTGCTGTAATACATATTCAATTCCTGACCGGATACGAAATGAAGAATCGGCAGAAAACCCGGAACGTGAAGCTATCATATCTGCAATCTTAAATCCGATGCCGCTAATATCCTCTGCCAGACGGTATGGGTTCTTCTGAATTACCTCGTACATTTTTTCTCCGTAATGCTGGTATATTTTTGCAGACATATTCATGGAAATTCCATAGTCCTGTAAAAAAATCATGGCCTTCCGTAAATTCTGGTTATTTTGGAACTGCGTTCCTATGCTCTTTGCCTTTTCTTCGCTGATTCCTTTTACCTCTGCCAGACGCTCTGGCTCTTTTTCAATAACAGTAAAGGTATCTGCCCCAAAGCGTTCTACCACCCTTGAAGCAAGTACCGGTCCCATCCCTTTTATGGCACCTGAACCCAGATAACGCTCCATAGAGTCTGTATCATTCTCTATCTTCTTTTCTTCAAATTCGCTTACATGCAGCTGTATCCCATATTGCGCATGATTCTGCCAGTTTCCCTTCACTTTCAGATACATTCCTTCTGCAATATACGAAAAACTCCCTACACAACGTACCTCTTTTTCCCCGGATTTATCTGTTTCCGGCGTCTGAAGCGTTAAAACGGTATACCCGTTCTTCTCATTCCGGAACGTAATCCGTTTTACGTATCCTTCTACCTCAATCAAATTCATGAACTGCTTTCTCCTCTTGCTCCCAGATTATCACAATGTTCTACTTTCTTTATTTCCTTTCGCGGGCGTATGCATAAATCGAGTAGGAGGGGGTGGCTAACCCCCGTCCTCTCACACCACCGCTCATGCGGTTCCGCAAGCGGCGGTTCGGTTGTTCAAAGA
>CADBMP010000265.1 GCA_902795775.1 uncultured Lachnospiraceae bacterium
ACGAATATGCTCAGCAATTGATTTATAATCTCCTTTGTCATCATCTGATTCCATTCTTAATGCTTCCTCATAAGCATCTCTGTCAAGTGCAAAATACTCGTGCCCTTTTGACTTAAGCATATGTTGTTGTTCATTTACTCGCATTATTTTTTTCCTCCTTGCGAAAAAAATGATTTTCTCGGGAGGAACTTTTTGGGCCCCCGCTTATTGGGATGACAGAAACAAACGAGAATAAAAAAGCTCCCCCAGCTACATCTGGGAAGAGCCTTCACAACATCCATATTCTTTTTGAGCAAACAAAAAGGCATGAACAAAGTGGGATATCCCAGATTTGTTCACGCCTCCCGTGCTTGACACTCAAAGGTGCCTACCACGTCCAATACGTGCTTCCATATTCAGTTGTTATAAATCATCTGGCTTAAAGATAAATCTTGCCATCAATTGATTTCTTAATTAGTTGAGCTTCAGTAAACTTTTTCAGGGTCAATACCCGAATATCCTCTTTACAGGACTTCTGCGGACATGTAATAAGGACATTTTGCAGGGCGGGCGCATCACCGTTTCCTGTTATAAGATGTGAAACTCCTGTTTTCTTTCTGCAATGCTTGCAGTATACATCGATCTTTTGCATAAGGTTTTTACCTCCATAATGATTGTTCTTATGGAAGGAAAAAGGGATTCAAAGTCATCCTTCGCAATATGTACCATGGCCGTGATCATTCAGCCAATGAGGCAACGTTTCCGAAAGTACCGAAGTCCGTACCGTTACCGCACACTTCTATGCTGATCCGAGCAGATACAAACACCTGTTCTATTTGTATTATATGAGCCATTCTGGAATACGTTACTCAAAAAAGACATCACCACCTATCACCTTATCTATAAAGAAGGAATCTCCCCGAACACCATCAACCGGATGAAAAAGGGGGATGCCATCACCACCAAAACGCTGGATACGCTGTGCTTTATCCTCGACTGCGAAGTCTCGGATATCTTAAGGCATGAAAAAAATAAATGGGATGAACCGAAGACATGATTTGTCTTGGTTTCATCCCATTGCTTGTATGGATATTTATTAAAATGTTTGTTTCAGACCTTCTAAGCTCTGTATTTTAAGTTGAATCTCTGTTTTCTTTTTCTCCCAATAATTGCTCTTGTTGATATGGGACAATCTTATCACAGCGGCCAACGCTTTTTTTGCAGATTCAATCTGGTCTGTTATGGTCAGTTCATCTGCCGAACAGTAACTATAATTGTCATATTCTCCTTGCAGCGATTTATTCATGCTTTCCACCTTCCTCTATAATCCCGCAGGAAATACCTGATGTGTTATACACTTCTTTATACGCCCTGTCTATATCGAAACCTGCCTCAACATTATTCTTTTCTTTATTTTGTTGCCACATTTTCCATCTCTTTTGTGATAAGTTTATATTTATCAATTATCATCTTGTCAAATTCGTCATCATCTTTTGTCCGGACAAACGGATTGTCATTATCTGAATATGGAGCAGAAGTTTCATCCATATAGAACCTTAAAGTTTTAACAGTATCTGTCATGTCCATTACCTCCTTTTACAGTTTCTCTAAAATAAATAATTTATGCTTATTTCCAAGTTTTTCATTAAGCAGATACAGTTGTGTTGTCGCTAATCGCTTTGCCGCATCCAAATCACCGGTCCTCTGTTTTGCCTGTTCAAAATAATCGTCGTAGATGTCTGGAAATTTAGGGTTCACTCCATAAATCCCATATACTGTACCATCATGGCATAAGATGATGGAAACTTTTACCCTTTCTTCATTCAAGTAAGTAATCATATCTTGAGCAGACGGCCTTCCATTTAAAGAATGATTGTGTATCAGTATGATTCCATCTTTACACTTATCCAATTCTTTGACTTCATCATCATTAAAACCTGTACCTTTTATGCTGCCTTCTCTGTTGAAGTTGTCTACAATGAAATCGCCGGTCCTTGCGTTTACCGCAAGCATCCGTTCTTCTTCCTGACCGTCAACAAATTCTAACAATCTGCCTGCCTGAACATATAATTGCTGCCGGACATCCCTGTTGACAGGAAGTTTTTCAAATTTATCGTGGTATTCTTTAGAATTGACATACTCTCTTTCAACGGAATATGCATTATGACCCGACTTCTTTGAAATAAGGGCCTGCTCTGATTCTAATTGCTCCACATGTATCTTAGCTCTTGGCATATCACCTGTTCCTCTCCCTTATATTCATATTCGTTCAACTGTTTTGATTATAACATACAGATTTTGAATCCACAACAAGATTCCATAAAATCAAAACCATCTATCCCCTCATAAATGAGGCTTTTTTCCTCCTGCCCGCCGCACGGAACACATAAAAAAAATAACTCCATGCCTTTTTCTTACGGCATGGAGCTTCATTCTCCTTTCCTGTATTCCTCACGGTCTTATATAATCCTTTTCAATCTTCTTCCAATAAAAATCCTCCGGGGATTCGCCCCCGTTCCGCACGTGCTCCTCCGCCCATGCTCTTATTTCCGCTTTCTTTTCTTTATAAAAGCCTTCCGGAAGGTTGCCGAGCGTCTCCAGCACGCCGGTCTGGTAGGCGAAGTCCATCGCCGTACCCATTTTCCTGTCCATGCTCACTCCTCCGTTCCGATGCGTTCCTGCTGTTCAATCATCTCAAGCATACCGGCATGAGAATGATTCATGGCATGGTTACAATTCCCACAGATTATTCTCTTTAATATCCCCCCTTGTTCCCCTGCTCTTAGCATACTCCGATCTCGTCATTATTTTATCTGTATTCAAATTTTTAGCGATCTGATACATACTCACACCATCCAGATACTCCCTAAAAATCCTCCGTACAATCTCCGCTGCCTCATCATCTATCTCCAGCTTATTCTTATCCTCTTTGCTCTTTTTATATCCATACGGAGCATAACAGGCAATGAACTTTCCTTTTGCTTTCCTCGCTTTCAGCGAAGTCCTCACTTTCTCCGACAGGTCCTCGCTGTAAAAATCATAAAGAAGTTCCTTAAATGCCACATCTATCTCTCCGATACC